>JAYVVO010000288.1:0-31008 GCA_043786955.1 Saprospiraceae bacterium | reverse complement strand
TTATGTAAATGCTTGTTAGTAAATTGAAAAATAAAGCGATTGATAAAACCTAATTTATAAAAAAATTCTAAAATTTTTACAAACCAAGTCGGACGATTGAGTAACCAACGCGCAGCGTAGCGAAGTGGTTTCGGAATCATTGCGATTTCGAGAATGAAACGGTTATAAAAACCATCTGGCGCCAATAAAATGAGCTGTTTAGTGCGTTTGCTTTGGCGTAAAAAAATGCGCTGCACAACTTTGCAACCAAAACTATAGCCTAAAAGTGTAATAAGTTCGGTGTTTTCTAATTTTCGAATCGCATCTACAAGGTTTAGAAATACTCTTTCGTTAAATCTATCCTCTTTCCACAGCGTGTGACCATGATATGGTAAGTCCATAGCATAAATTTTATATTTTTTTCCTAAAGAAGGTTCTAATTTAAGAAACAGCGCAGCGCGATCGCCAAAACCATGGAAAGCAACCAATATCTCACTACCTTCTCCGAAAACCAGACAACTGATTTGAGAATTTTTGAACGGAATAGTGATACGCTGCGCGACTTCAGTCAATTATTTTAGTTTGAATCGCTAAAATACAAACTTATGCACCAACTGCAAGTGGTTGTTTCATACTTTCGGCAAATTTTTTAAGCGATGGGAAAACGTAATCTGGTGTGATATCGCCTAACTTTTCTTTTTTATTATCTATAAAGATAGTTACCATCCCTAAATTTTTGGCAAATTGCATATCAACGAGTGAATCGCCAATCATAACAGATCTAGAAAAATCAATTTCGGGAAAATCTTTTTTCGCCATTAAACCCATCGTCGATAAGGGTTTGCGGTGCGTTGAAGCTGCGCCGGGTAATTCGGTAGCGGCATAAACTTTATCAATGCGCCCATCGAGTAAATCAACCGTCTTAATCATCAGTCGGTGAATTTCGTCCATTTGTCGTTCAGTCATTATACCTTTTCCAACGCCAGCTTGGTTGGTAACGACTATGATGCGACCGAAGATTTCGGATAAAGTTTCAATGGCTTTAATGCTGCCAGAAATGAACGAAAAGTCATCCCATTGGGTGACATAACTGTTGATAATTTGTTCGTTAATAACGCCGTCTCTATCGAGGAATAATGTCCATGTAGGATTAAATTTGTGCATAGTATGCCAAAATAAAAATCGTAAACAAATAGGGATTTAAATTTGGATGCTGCGTTTTGATGTAAATTTCGTAGAACATATCTTACGTAAGGTGTTCTAAGATGTTGTGTTTTTTTTCAATTTTATTATTGTTTGTACAATTTTTTTCCAAGAAAATTTTTCGCGTTGTATTTCCAATGCTGTTTCAAAATCTGGTAGTGAATGTGGTGTATTTATTTTTATAATCGCATCGGCAATTTCCACTGCATTTGCTGTCGTTACAAATCCTGTTTTCCCGTCGGGAACTATTTCTGCCAAACCTCCGACGTTTGTTACAATCATCGGTACGCCAAAGTGATACGCCATTTGTGTAATCCCACTTTGCGTCGCATTTCTGTAAGGTTGAACAACACACTGTGCTGCACTAAAATAATACTTCACGTCTTCATCGCTTATGTATTTGTTGTGCAGAATAACCGTTTGCGTCAAATTTTTTTGTTCGATAAAATCAGTATAAGGTTTTTCATCTTCATAAAATTCACCCGCTACAATAAGTTTTAGGTTCAGCTTTCTGATACGTTCATCCGTCAGCGCCTCGAGTAAAATATCTAAGCCCTTATATTTTCGGATAAAACCAAAAAATAAAATGTAGTTAAAGTTAGTATCTAAATTTAAAAACGTCGTTGCTGTTTCGCGACTTACTTTTTCGCCGTAATTATCATAAAGAGGATGCGGAGTATTGACGATAGGTTTTTTTGTAAAACTTTTTAATTCTGTTTCAACCGTTGCGCTCATTACTAAAAACGCATCACAATTTGCTGTGTAATATTTTGCTAAAAACCTGTCGCCAAAACGTTTTTCGTGTGGAACAATATTATCAACCAAACCAATTTTCGTGAGCTTCTCTTTGTTTTTGATCAATCGCAAAATTGAGCCGATTGTCGGTGCTAAAAAAGGAATCCAAAACCGCGCTAAAATAATATCAGGATTTTCTAAATTAATTGCGCGTGCCGTTTTAATCCAACTGATCGGATTGATTGAACTAATACTCGAAATTATTTTTAAATTTTCGGGTGGTGGCGTGTCCATAAATTGCGTTTTGCCTGGAAATAAAAAACTTGGATACTGCACATAGTAGGAATAAATAGAAACGTCGTGACCAAATTTCTGAAATTCTTCTGCCAAGCGCATATTGAAAGAAGAAATGCCACCACGCAATGGTGCTGCCGGACCAATTATTATTATCTTCAATTTATTTATGATTAATTTTTTCTTACGAATTTTTTCAGCGCAAAGTTCATATAAGAATAAAGATTTACAAAGCCGTAGATTCTCAGTTCGCGAATTTTTTAAGCTCAAAGTTTATAAAGGAATAAAGTTTCACAAAGCCGAAGCAGTAATGCTAATTAAAGAGATTCTCAGTTCGCGAATTTTTTAAGCTCAAAGTTCATAAAGGAATAAAGTTTCACAAAGCCGAAGCAGTAATGCTAATTAAAAAAATTCGCACGCTGAAAATCAAATTTAGGTAAATCTGCGCCCAAAAAAAATTTTAAGGACCAACAAAAAATGTTTTTGATTCGTTAAAATTAAAAAAGATATGCTCAGATTGCCTACAATTTACTAATTTTGGTTTCTTATTTCAATAACTCTTAAATTTGAAAAAAAAAATTGTTCTTCTACTCTTTGTTGCATTTTGTAGTTTAAAAACTTTAAACGCGCAAACTTCAACGCGCTTCGGCGGTGGTTTTATTTTGGGTTTAAATGCTTCTCAACTTGATGGCGATTTTTCTGTAGGTTATAATAAAAAAGGTATTAGTGCAGGTTTACGCGGCATAACGTATTTGAACGACCGTTGGAAAATTACAACCGATTTATTGTACAGTCAACGCGGCGCTGTAACGTCTCAAGCTGAAACATCTAAAGAACGAAATTGCCAATTAGATTATTTAGAAGTGCCCGTTATAATAAATTTTGGCGACTGGGAAAAAGAAACCTCGAGTGGTAAAAAATATGAAAAAGTTAATTTTGGTGCAGGTTTAGTGTATTCGAGATTGTTTAAAACAACGGCGAACGAAAACTTTACGCATTTAGCAGCCGTTGATTATTTTTCTAAAAATGATTTTGCTTATACTTTATCGGCAAGTTTGTATGTTAATTATTTTTGGGGATTTGAGTTTCGCTATACATCTTCAATCAATAATATTTTTGATGCTGCGGACTATAGTATTACGCCAGCATTCGCAACTTTATTACCGCTTCGCGGTTATTTTTTAACCTTGCAATCATTTATTGTTTTTTAAAACCGATTATATGTTTAGACGCATACTAACACTTTTTTTATTTTTTGGTATATTTTTTTTGAATGAGACTAAAGCAACTGATACTTTTGCGCAGCGCAAAACAGATTCTTTGCCACCGATGCCTGAAGCTTTAGCGCGACGCATCATGGACAGTTGCACATTGATTGATTACACTTTTTTGACGTTGCCATTCACAATCAGTTTCGATAATAATAAAAGTGTTCAAGGTTCATTTCGGCATATTCAGGTTGATGGCGTTGAAGAAGTACCAGGTTTAAAAGTTTTTGCTAAAACTTTTTTCCAAATTCAAGGGCGCATTATTTTGGTCGGCGATTTATATTTTAACAATGCAGGTCAATACTTCGTATATTCTGAAGATGGTATAAAAAAATACGCTAATAAACTTAGTCAAGAAGGGATTGATTTTTTCAATCAAATTATTAACAGACAGAAAAAATAGTTTTAAGCAACATAATGAGATTGAAATGTATTTTATATTTTTATAGATATTATTAGTAAAATTAGTTTTCGCATCGCTTGTTCAATTCGATTTTTTTCCACTTACCCGATTTAAAATTAAATTTTAAAAGTTTAATCAAAACTTCTATCACACATGATAAAAAAATTATTTCACCTATTTCTATTTTTATTTTTTGTTGGTGTTTTATCCGCACAAAATATTGAAACCCTAACAACAGCACCTACGCCTTGCATAGATGCTCAACAAAAAGCATTGAGTTATCTTTTTCAGAATAAAGTAAATTTAAAGATGACTGATGCCGATGTGCAGGGATTGAATTTACAAGATTCGTACATCACGCAGCATAACGGCTTAACGCATTTATTTTTCGAGCAGACTGCATCAAATATTCCGCTTTACAACGGCATTGTGAACGTTACTGTGATGCCGAGTGGCGAAATATTGTTCGTCGGTAATCGGTCGTTGAACAATCTTGTAGCAAAAATAAATAGTACACAAGCTGTTCTGACACCTGAACAAGCCATTCAGAAAGCTTGTGAACAACTTAAAATTGCGTTAAATGAAAAATTAGCGATTTCTAAAGGCGGCTTGGCAAATACTTTTATTGCCGACAAAGGAAATTTTGTGCTTTCCGATGTACACATCGCGCTAAAATTTCAGAAAATAGATGAGAACCATGTGCGTTTAGCGTGGGAATTAAATCTCGATAAATTAGACGCTTCCGATCATTGGAGTTTGCGCATTGATGCACTCGATGGTAAAATTTTAGAAAAAAACTCTTTGACAGTGCATTGTAAGGTTGCAATAGAAAATTACGCACATGTTACACCAAAATGTAATGATGAGTTGACAGTTGTGAATGGTACTAACTCACAATCCGCAACTCGCAACCAACAACTATCAACTACTTTGGCTGGTGGAGGCTCATACAATATTTTTCAATTACCTTTTGAGGCACCGAGTTTTGGCGCGCGCGCATTAGTTACCGATCCTGCTGATGCCAAAGCATCGCCGTATGGTTGGCACGACACAAATGGCGTTGCGGGCGCAGAATACACAATCACGCAAGGCAATAATGTACACGCTTATTTAGACGTAAAAGAATTAAATAAATCTGTTGGTGATGAACCCGATGGTGGTGCGGGTTTAATTTTCGATTTTCCATACAGTGCGGCAGCAGAACCTGCTGCGCAGCAAAAAGCGGCAGTGGTAAATTTATTTTACATCAATAACATGATGCACGATATTGCGTTTGGCTACGGTTTTGATGAAGTATCTGGAAATTTTCAGAAAAAAAATTACACAAATCTTTCTGCTGGAAATGACGATGTACAAGCTGAAGCGCAAGACGGATCAGGATTGGGAGCATCGTCATTCTCTAATAATGCCAATTTTGCAACCCCACCCGATGGTCAGTCACCGCGTATGCAAATGTATTTATGGACAAATAATGCTTCAAAACTATTGCATATCACAGCTCCAAGTTTTGTAGTTGACGATTATACAACAGGGGTTGCAAATTTTGGTACAGTTGTAACTGCTACAACTAAATTTTCGGGCGATGTGCTTATTGCTTCGGGCAGTACAGGCACAGATGGCTGCGTCATACCTGATAATGATCTAACGGGTAAAATTGCACTCGTTGATCGCGGTACATGTTATTTTGCTGATAAAGCATACGACGTTCAGCAGAAAGGCGCTATTGCTGTTGTTATTTGTAACACCGATGAAGGTGTAATAGGTATGGCTTCTGCGGGGGTACACGCTAACGATATAAAAATTCCAGTTGTAATGATTAGCAAATCGGATTGCCAAAAAATTAGGATTGCTTCGGGTGCAGGTTTGAAAGGCACCATCTTTTTAGATAACTCACTCAACACTGGTCCGCAAATGCTCGATGGCGATTTCGATAATGGTATCGTAACGCACGAATATACACACGGTATTTCTGCCCGTTTAACGGGTGGTAGATTGAATACGGGTTGTTCAAGTTCGGGAGAATTAAAGGCAGGTGAAGGTTGGAGCGATTTTTTGGCACTAATGGTTACTGCAACGCCCAATGATGCTGCTATACGCACGCGAGGACTTGGAACTTATGCGCTGTATGAAAAACCTGTGAACACAGGAATTCGTCGTCATCCGTATTCAATTGACATGAACAAAAATCCTTTGACTTACGACGATATAATTTTGAATAATGAAGTACACGATGTTGGTGAAGTGTGGTGTTCTGCACTCTGGGAAATATATTGGAAAATGATTGATCTTTATGGTTACAAAGTGGATGTGCGCGATAAAACGAGTGGCAACGGTAAAACTTTTCAATTGGTTATTGATGCTATGAAAATTCAACCGTGTGCGCCAGGATTTTTAGATGCCCGCGATGCTATCCTTGCTGCCGATAAAGCTGATTTTAATGGAGCCAATGCGTGTCTCATTTGGTCAGCTTTTGCAAAACGCGGTATGGGAAATAATGCCGATCAGGGTAGTGCAGCTTTAACTTACGATAATACGCAAGGTTTCGATAATTTACCCGCGTGTGTTAAAACTTTGAAAATTCAAAAAACGGCGATAGATAATATTAAACCAGGCGATATTATTACTTACACTGTCAAAGTTTTAAATAATAAAGGAACAACAGCAACAGGTGTTGTAGTGACAGATGAAATAGCGACGGGAGCAACGTATGTTTCGGGTTCTGCTTCGCGCAATGTTATTGTGTCAGGTAGTAGTTTGCAATGGCAAATTGGAACGATGCAAAATTTAGATTCACTTACGCTCACGTATCAAGTAAAAACAGATCCCACTAAAAAATCAACATCCTACTTCTTCGACGATTTTGAAAAAGGCGATAAGAATTGGGACTACGAAGTTTTATCTGGTGCGGGTTTATGGGAGGTTTTAGATTTATATTCCTACAGCGGGAAATATGCTATGTCGGGAACTTATCCAACTGTTGGTGCTTCCGATTTTGCAACAAAAACTTTAAATTCTATTCACGTAACAGGTACCAAACCGATTTTGCGTTTTTACAGCCGTTACCAAACAGAACCTGCGGCAGATGGTGGTATTGTTCAGATAAGTGCTAATAACGGTTCAACTTGGGATAATGTAGATAGTAAATTTTTTAAAAACGGATATCGCGGTGTCATTCATTATGGTACACTCACTTCGCCTTCGGCGAATCAGCAAGCGTTTTGGGGTGATAATAAAACGTTTCAAGCATCGTGTGTAGATTTAAGTAGTTATGCAGGTAAAGATATTAAATTGCGTTTTCGTTTTGCTTGCGATAGTTTAATTGGTGGTTTAGGTTGGTTCGTTGACGACGTTACTGTGATGGATATGTTTAATTACAATCCTAAATCGTCTTTAACAACCGCGCAAGGCGATACGGCAACGGCTTATGTTGCACAAGGCGGAACAATAGTTAATCCGACTGTATTTTTGCCAACTTCTGCCGCTCTTGACGATGTGAAATTGAATGTATATCCGAATCCGACGAACAATTGGATAAATTTAAATATTATTGGTGGCGCTGCAAATTCTCTCAACGCCAGTATAATAAGTATTGATGGTAGAACGGTTTGGCAAAAAGTATCTAAAATGGCAGCACAAACAGAAACGCTTATTCCTGTAGATATGTCAGCGTTTAGCAACGGTGTTTATTTTGTACGCATTGAGACCGATACAAAAACGATTGTCGAAAAGATTGTTAAACAGTAAATAGTTTTGGTTGTTCGTTGATAGTTGTTCGTTTAAGGGTTCTCTAAGACTAACAACTATCAACGAACAACTATTTACTGTTTCACTAACTTCAAAGTTCTAAAATCGTTCTGCAAACCTACCGTAACGGTATAAACACCGGAAGTTAAATTAATAACTGAAATAGGAAGCGCAGAATAACCTTCGAGGACGAAATAATTTTTTAAAAGGATAGTCTTACCCAAAATATCGCTAATAGTGATTAAAACATTTTCGGAACGCTCTAAATTAAGAACAATATTAACCACATCGTTCACAGGGTTTGGATAAACGTTCACCGAGAAATTCCCTTTCACCTCAGTCGTTGGCGTGTTATTGACGTCTCTTAAAACCACATCGTCGAAGTAATATATTTGGTTAATTGTTCGCGTAATGCCGAGGTCGAATCCTAAAATAAATTGTGTGTATTTATTTCCTGCGGCGGGTGCTTTAACGCCTTCTTCCGAATTTTTTGTCAGATCGAAACACACTTCGCTCCATTGTTGCGTCGGAAATTGATTAGTTATAGTTTGCGACCAATACGGCGGTGCGCCATAACCTTGCTGAATATTAATGTATGTATTCTGTACGTTTTGTTCAAAATATACTTTCAAACAGAATTTTTTAGCACTGTTGGTAGGAATATTTAACGTGTTTGCAAAACCCAGATACATAGCCGAATATGGTTTAGCGCCGACACATTTTGTAAATTTACCCACGTTGTCACTGTTGTTCAAAGCATTTTTGTACGGATTCGCTACCACTTGATAACCATTTGCGCAACCGTTATCGTAATCGCCACCGAATGCAGCGGGCACAGTATCAAAATCCATAATTTTATAGGTGCTCGGTGCAGGCAGTGCTTTGTAATTCGCTAATCCCCAAGATTCTTGAAAGCAAGTTGGTATTTCACCATACAGCGGATTACCATTAAAAAAAGAAAAACTCGATAATAACTCCCACCAAGCGTATGGAATTTTCAAACTTTCGAGCGCGCCGCGCATTGCTTTCATGTGCCTGCAGCGGCTCGCCTCATCCGAATAAGTACCAAACGAACCAAACTCACCACAAAAAATAGGCGCGTTATTCACTTTCGACCAATCGTTCGCCACTTTTATGTTCGCTAAAATTTTCGCATCGTTGCCATCATTTTTATAATTATAGTATAAATCTTGTCCCCACGTACCAACTGCTTTAGTATTGAGTGGCGGCATTGTTGCAGCGTCATACGGGTAGGGTACTTTAAGTGTTGAAACCGCATCGCCTACCCAACTCGCGCCTTGGTGCGAAAACAAAAACGGATCGTAAGTATGAAAAGTGTAGATGATGTTATTATCTTTCAATAAACCTAAATCGTTTAAACTGTTGATGCTGTTATAATCGGCGCCACCAACAATAATTGTTTGGTTTGGTGCCACCAGACGAATAGAATCTATAATTTCTTGCGCAACAGGTTTCCAAACAGCGGTCGTTACGTCGTGGGGTTCATTAAAAAGCTCAAAATAAAATTGATTGCTCGGAAGTGCCGCATATTTTTTAGCAATGTATTTCCAAACGGAAGCGATGTACGCTTTATTATTAATTACGCTTGCAGTCGTTGAAGGATCGCCGTGAAAATCGATGCTGAGATTTAAATTGTATGCCTTTGCCCAACTGATGAAAGAATCACACGCCGTAAAATTATCCGAATTAATGAGTTTAACAGGTACGGTGGTAGAAAAGGAGCGAGCAAAGTCAATCGGTAATCGAACAGTTTTAACGCCAATGTTTTTCAGAACGGGCATTTGTGCGTGGTAACTCGGTAAGTTTTTTAAATCTACGCCAAATTCCATTCCCGAAAAATTAATCCCTTTACCCATAGCAGCAGCATTTTGTACGGCTTGACTAAAAAGTGGAGGAATGAAGAAATGAAAAAATAATAGAGTTAAAGAATTGAGTAAGAAACGTTTCATAATTTACAGTTGAAAATGGATAAATAAACGCGCGTTGATAGTTGAATGTGTAAAAATAAACCTAAAGCTGTAAACTAAATAATCATTTCATTTTTTTATTTTATTGCGAAAAAGTTTTTAAATTTACTTCATCATTAGCTTAATTTCAGCATAAAAACCCAATGGATTATGAACGCTTCAACAAACCTTAGAACACTTTTATTTTTATTTTTTTTGTTGATTTCTGTCAGCACTTTTGCGCAAAATAGTGTGCGAAAAATTGTAATGACGTATCAAGAGATTTTCGAAATCGGAGATAAAACAGATTCTGGAAAATTTCATCTTCAAACTGGTTTAGTTTTTTGTGAGAAAGATTCAATTAAAAGATTTTTTATAAATCAACGTAAAGAAAGATTGGCAAGATCTAAGTATGTTTCTAAACAATATTCCGAAACGCCGCTCAGAAATTTCACCCAACTTTGTGAGATGGCAAAAAAATATGGGTATGCGCATCGTGTGCAATACGATACATCTTTCCTTCACTTTGATAAAAAAAATGTCGAGCAACGCTACAAAAACATAGCAGATTTTTCAAAAAATATTTCTAAGAATAATTCAAGATACGAAAAGGATTAAAAAAAACGAATAAAACTTCAAGAAGAGGAAGAGGAAGCGATCCGAATCAGTGAACAACGGGAATTAATTGCAAACGATTTTTATAATGACCATGTTATAATTGATAAGTCGGGTTTATTCGTCAGGGTAAATTATAAAGACTTTGAAATTCAAAATAGAAAACACAGAGAAATTATGCCACAATATTTAGTGCGACCAGACTCAAGTTATACTTTATCTGGAATCCCGAGATTTACGATTACACAATTGTTCAATATTGCAAAATTATATGGAGTACCAGAAACAGCAGTTCATAACACCAGCTCTTTGTATGAAACTAAAAAACAAGCGCATGAACATTTTAAAGACAGGCAAGTTCTAAAAATTTATTTGTATCTCACAAATTATTTGACTCCTTGTCCTTAAACATTCGGACTGTTGAAAATTATTTTAATCTCAAGCATAAATTATTTCCCAATATTTATGATTTAGAGGAGAATACTAAACATAGAGAACAATGGATTCAGAGTGATATTTGCGAAAAAGAGCGTTTGCTTGCCAAAAAGCAAAAATTTATAGAGATAAAAAAATCGGGAAAGTCTATTTTGTTGATTTTGACAATGTAGTGGATTGTTTTTCTTCAGTAGAAGACAAGTATGAGCGTTTAGATACTAAATAGTTGATTGTTGTTGGTTGATAGTTGCTCGTTTAAACTAACAACTATCAACCAACAACTACCAACTAAATTTATCCTGCTGGTTGACTTGAATTATCGTTAAAGCCTGTATTACTACTACCCGTTGTTGGTTGCGGAGTTGGTGTTACGGGCGCTGAACCACCTGCGCGATTCATGGCTTCTTGGACAGCACGTTGCGCATTTATTTTGCCATAACCAAACTGCAACGAATGTCCAGATGAATCATATCCGTCGCCAATTTTATCGGCGGTTTGGATTAATATATCTTTCACCTCCGACGAACGCAAATTGGGGTTTGCAGAAAGTATGAGTGCGCAAATTCCAGCAACCAACGGCGTTGAAGAAGACGTTCCACCAAAATGTTGGTAAAGTGGTCCTCTGTCAATATCATCACCGTAATAACTCGCGTGATCATCCCAAGATGCGCGCGCAGCAAAAACGGGATAAAATCCACCATTGCTCGGTGCGCAAACAGTAACTTGTTGTCCGCGATTACTATAATCGGGATGCTCGTCTTCACTCGTTGATGCCGCGACACAAATAACATCTGGAATGGCGCCGTAATAATTCACGTAATCTACGTTTTCATTTCCCGCGGCAAAACAAATCACGCAACCTTTTCCGTTTCTCCCATTGCGCGCTGTTTTTGTGATGACATCCATTTTGTCAGGTCCGAGTGTGAACCCACTTTCTGTCGTTCCCCACGAGCAACTAATCACGTCTGCGCCATTGTTCATGGCGTAATTAAACATTTCTTCGGTGTTTTCAATACTAAAACCTGTTCCAGAAATCGGCATGAAACGCGCAACAGGTGCAGCACCTACCATTCCAATATCCGAACCTGCGATAGCAACACTCGAACACGGCGTACCATGCGTATAAGCGGGGTCGCCTGTTTTTAAATTAGAGTCATGACTCCAACAATCGTAGGGATTGACGACTTTATCGCGCAAATCTTGGTGTTTAATGTCAATGCCGTTATCAATAATGGCTACTTTTATATTTGGGTTGCCATAACCATCCAATAATTGCCATGCTTCATATACTTTCGCGTCAGCGCCTTTTTTTATTTGTATGGTTGGACTATCAGAAATCCTACCTTCGTTTTTTAAATGCCACATTTGCGACCAGTATTGTGCACCAGGCATCACGTAATGATCAACTTCAGCGTCCATATCAGGTTCTGCGCGTAAAATTTCTTTCATGGCTTGCAATTCGATGGCGCATTTTACGGGATTCTCAGAACTCGGCGTGACAGAAGCAACAATTTTATTCGGCGTTCTGCGCGATTTCAATTGCAAATTTAAGGTATTCAAAATTTCAGCCTGACGCGTTTCGGGTGTTTTAGGATCGAAAGTAATATAAATTGAACCCGTTGCAATCAATGGTTTTTTACTACCTGCGCCAAAATAAACGTGGGTACCCATTTCCACACCATCCGATTTGCGCAATATATCTAATTTACTATTAACCGTTTCGCCTTTTTTTAATTTAAGACCCACCATTTCAAAACCACCGAGATAGGGTTTTTCGACTTTACTAATATCCGCATTCACGGCAGTTGATTCAATGCCACGCGTTTTACTTTTTTTAATGCCAACATAACGTCCGCTTTTGCGCAACACCATCTCGCCTTGTCCGAATTTGATTTTAAGTTCCTTTGCCATAAAATTTTTCTTTAAATTTACTTTAAGTGGTAGTTTTATTAACCCAACAAAACTAAAAATTAATCGTCAAATTTTGAATAGTTAGACAATTTTTTATTCGATATTATGCAATTAACGGTAATTTTAGTTCTATTTTGCACTTTAAAAACAGTTTTAGTGGTATGAAATTATTTTCGGAGCAAATAAATACATTTGAAGAAATAAACTTGAAAGACGCAAAACTCTTTTATTGTGAAAATTTTTGGGTGAAAGAAGAAGCCGACAGTATTTTAAAAGTTTTGCAAGAAGAATTACAATGGGAGCAAGGAAGCATTAAAATATTCGGTAAAAATATTTTAGAGCCACGTCTCACAGCTTGGTATGGCGATACAGGTAAAGCTTATACGTATTCAGGCGTTAAACGGGAACCGTTAGCATGGCATCCAATTTTAAAAAAAATAAAATCGGATATTGAAGTTTCTTTAGCAAGTACAATAAATTTGCCGCTCGAATTGAATTCTGTATTGTGCAATTATTATCGCGACAGAAACGATTCAATGGGTTATCACGCCGATAATGAAAAAGAATTGGGCGTTAATCCAATCATCGTTTCGGTAAACTTTGGTGAATCGCGCAGATTTTTATTAAAGCATCGTTCGGATAAAAACCTGAAATCGGAAATACTTTTATCGCATGGTAGCGTTTTAATTATGGCAGGCGAAATGCAACACCATTGGTTGCACGCCATTCCGAAAAGTACACAAATTTTAAAACCCAGAATTAATTTGACGTTCAGAAATATAAAGAACTAACAACTAACAACTAATTTATGCGCGCTTACGTTTTTCCAGGTCAGGCTTCTCAATTTGTGGGTATGGGTAAAGAACTTTATGCCACTAACACCCAAGCAAAAAAATTATTTGAATATGCTAACGATATTCTCGGTTTTAGAATAACAGATATTATGTTCGATGGCACAGATGAAGCATTAAAACAAACCAACGTCACGCAACCTTCAGTTTTTATTCATTCTTTTGTGGTTGCGCGAACAGCAGCGAATGGGTTTTTGCCGAATTGCGTAGCGGGTCATTCGCTCGGCGAGTTTTCAGCACTGACTGCGGTTAATAGTTTAAGTTTTGAGGACGGATTGCGATTGGTTTCGGCGCGCGCAACGGCGATGCAAAAAGCGTGTGAAAAAACGCCTGGCACAATGGCAGCAATTTTAGGATTGAGCGACGAAATTATCGAAGAAGTCTGTGCACAAATTAATGATGTTGTTGTTCCAGCTAATTATAATACTGTTGGTCAGTTAGTAATTTCTGGTTCGCTAAGCGGTGTAACCGAAGCGTGTCAAATTTTGAAAGAACGCGGTGCTAAACGCGCATTGATGCTTCCTGTTGGTGGCGCTTTTCACTCACCGTTAATGAAACCTGCCGAAGAAGAATTAAAATCAGCCATTCAAGCGACGCATTTTAATGAACCTGATTGCCCGATTTATCAGAACGTTGATGCCAAATCGCACACAAGCCCCGAGATAATAAAACAAAATTTAATAAAACAACTCACTTCACCAGTGCTTTGGACGAAGACGATGCAAAATATGTTGGCGCATCACGTTAATCACGTATTTGAAGTGGGTGGAACAGGTAAGGTTTTACGCGGAATGTTTGGTTCTATAGATAAAGAACTTGTGACTGAGGCTTTGGTGTAATAAAATTCTATCTAACATTCATAGCTAAAGTGACACTTCCATACGAATGCCTTTCAGTATGTTTTGTAAAAGGCGACCAAAAAACTTGTTTATACGATAACGAAATTCTTTTGCTAATATAATTCACGCCCAGACTGTTTTCTGTATAGAAATTATTTATTTCCGAAGCAGGTAATTTTCGCTCTAAGCTCGTTGATTCAGTTTGGATTGGCGGAGTAAATAAATTGCCTTGCAAATAAGCATTGTACAACACACAATTCAGATTTGAACTGAAAGTAAAATAGAAAGCAGAATTTGGATGTGCCCAATCAAAATAATTATTTAATTTACCCAATCGCAATTGCAAACCTGCACCGCCTTGATTTAACAGTGTGCCAAAAGTGGCATCCGAATTTACATTGAGATTACAAAAATTATTTGAAAATAATTTCCGTTCAATTTTTAAATTGTAGTTTAAAATTATGTACGTTTGAATTTCACTTTCCCAACCTTTGGCTGTTCTGACGCGAATAAGTTTATGAAAATCCCATTGCGCTTCTTCGGCTAAACTCGCTGGACCTAAAATGCCCACCCAAATTTCAGAAGTTAGTGCTGTATTTTTTTTCGGATTAATTGAATGTATAGCGTGAGTAACGTAAAGTGTACCAGCATACGTCCAATCGAGTAACAAATGGTTGGGTTCGTAAACTTTATCGGGTGTATAAATTTTTTGCGTTATTCCCCATGAATATCTTTTCATCGTATCACTCCGAAAACTCAATGAGGAATTGTCGAGTAAATGACGTTTACTTTGATTTTGAAAATAATAAATAGTCAGATTCATTCCACTCGAATAATATCTGTCTGTGCGTTTTCCTATAACATTTAAAAAATCATTTTCAATGGAAGTTTCTATAATTTTAGTTTTCAAAAACTCTTGAGAATAAATATTTTGGCTGTTAAAAAATAGGAAAAAAATTGTAAGGATTATAATACAGTACCTCATGTGAAAGTATGTCTATTGTTACTTTCAAATTTACAGCCAAAAAAATAGAGTCGTCGAAAAAATATGGGTTTAGGAAGTTTCTATAAAAAATTTGTAACAATCGGTTATCTGTTGTTTTATAAAATTAAATTATTCATTTTGTTATTTTTCTACACCTTTTTTTAATTTACTTCATCTCTTTATTCTGGAATTGCCTCGATGAGTTGTTGCGTATATTTTTCTTTTGGATTTGCGTAGAGTGCGTCAGCAGCTTGTGTTTCAATAATTTTACCGCGTTGCATCACCATAATTCTATCGGAGATAAATTTAACAACGCTTAAATCGTGGCTGATAAAAATGCTTGTAAAGCTAAATTGCTTGCGGAGGTCGGTGAGTAAATTTAAAACTTGCGCTTGCACCGAAACATCTAACGCAGAAACAGACTCATCAAAAATAATAAATTTAGGATTGAGGGCTAAAGCGCGCGCAATGCAAATGCGCTGACGCTGACCGCCACTAAATTCGTGCGGATAGCGATTAAAATGTTCGGGTAGTAAACCAACAGTTTCTAAAAGCTGAAATACTTTTTCGCGCCGTTCTTTATTGTTCGTTAAAACTTTATGCACTTCGAGCGGCTCCAAAATGGCATTGCCAATGGTTATTCTTGGATTAAGAGACGCAAACGGATCTTGAAAAACAATCTGAATATCGCGACGCAACGCGCGCCATCGCTCGGCACTCGCACTTGTCAATTCCTCGCCCTTATATTTTACACTTCCTGAAGTGGCAGGTGTTAAATTAATTAAACTTCTACCGAGCGATGTTTTTCCACAACCCGATTCACCCACTAAACCTAATGTTTCGCCAGGGTAAATATCAAAACTTACATTATTGACAGCGTGCGTGTACGCCGTTGGTGAACCCCAAAAATTCTTTTTTGAGGGATAATCAATATACAGATTTCTGATTTCAAAAAGTGGTTTCTGTGCGACAAGATCTGCAAATCTTTGCGCGGTTTCAAAATCAGAAACCAGTTTATAATCAATGAGCGCAGTATTTTTTTCAGTAAAAGTTAACTCATCATCCTCACCTTGTAGAGCATGCAACGTCTCTACTTCCATATAATCACTGACCGTGTGTAATTTTTCTGGGCGTTCATTCATTTTTGGTTTACAAGCGAGTAAACCTTTTGTGTAGGGATGTTGTGGGTTTGAAAAAATATTTGTCGCTGTGTTCTCTTCAACGATTCTACCTTTATACATCACTATAACGCGATCAGCAATTTCTTTCACCACACCCAAATCATGCGTTATAAATAAAATGCTCATTCCAAATTCTTTTTTCAAATCATTCAACAATTCGAGAATTGATTTTTGAACAGTAACATCTAAAGCAGTTGTAGGTTCATCGGCAATTAAAAGTTTGGGATGACACGAAATTGCCATGGCAATCATTATACGCTGAATTTGTCCGCCGCTGAGTTGGTGCGGATAACTTTTGAATGCGCGTTCTGGATCTGGTAATTTAACGCGCTCGAACAATTCAAGCGTTCGTTTTTTTGCGTCAGTTGTACTCATTTTTTTGTTGTGAACCTGCAAGGCTTCAACCAATTGAAATCCACAAGTCAACACAGGATTAAGTGACGACATGGGTTCTTGAAAAATCATCGCAATATCTTTGCCACGCACTGAGCACATTGCTTTATCACTGAGTTGAAGTAAATCCTTTGAACTATTTTCTGAAATCAAATTTATTTTGCCTGAAATTCGAGCGGGCGGTTCTTGCAACAACCGCATAATACTTAGCGATGTTACCGATTTCCCCGAGCCTGATTCTCCTACAACCGCCACTGTTTCACCTGCGTTTATCGAAAATGAAATATCGTGAATGACGCGCGACGTTTTATCGGTTTGAACAAACTCGACGAATAAATTTTCAACTTTAAGAAGCATAATAGTTGTTCGTTGTTCGTTGATAGTTGTTAGTCTAAGAGTGCTCGTAAACGAACAACTATCAACTAACAACTATTTCAAATTCCGTTCAAAGAAATGATGAATGCGACCCATAGCAAAACTGAGGGTATCAACATTCGGTAAAAAGACAATACGAAAATAATTTTTTTGTTGAATATTAAATCCACTGCCATTGACCATCAAAATATGCTCTTCTTCTAAAAGTTGATGCACCATGGCTTCATCGCTTTTAAACATAAATTTATCGGCTTCATAATGCGGAAAAACATACATCGCGCCTTTCGGTCGAACGCAGTGCATATACGGAATCTCTAAAAGTTTTTTGTGACAGAAATCCATTTGTTTATACAACCTGCCCGAAGGTTCTACCAAACTATTTATACTTTGATAGCCGCCAAGTGCTGTTTGAATTCCGTATTGCGTAATCACGTTGGCACAAAGGCGCAGCGATGCTAATAGCGTTAAACCTTCGACGTAACTTTTTGCGCGCGCTTTGGCACCCGTTAAAATCATCCAGCCACCACGAAAACCTGCTGCACGATAATTTTTTGAAAGTCCCCCAAAAGTTATAGCCAACGTATCGCGCACTAAAGGTGCAACAGATTGATGCTTTGCACCATCGTATAAAATTTTGTCGTAAATTTCGTCGGCGAATAAAATGATTTTATGTTTTTCTGCGAGCGTAACGATGTGTTCAACCGTTTCAGTGCTATACACTGCGCCAGTTGGATTATTCGGATTGATGAGTACTATGCCTTTTGTGCGAGAGGATATTTTTTTTTCTAAATCTACTAAATCAGGTTGCCAATCGCTTTGTTCATCGCAAACATAATGAACGGTTTTTCCGCCGCACAATTCAACAGCCGTAGTCCATAAAGGATAATCGGGCGCAGGAACTAAAACTTCATCGCCTGGATTTAAAAGTGCTTGCATACACAACATGATGAGTTCACTCACACCGTTGCCAATGAAAATATCTTCAATCGTTGATTTTAATACACCTATACTTTGATAATAGTGCATCACCGCTTTGCGCGCTGCAAACAATCCGCGCGAATCAATATAACCTTGCGCATCTCGAATATTTGAAATAATATCTGCTACGATTTCATCAGGTGTTTCAAAACCAAATGCTGCGGGATTACCGATGTTCAGTGGAATTATTTTAATGCCTTCGCGTTGTAGTTGTAATGCGCGCTCATAGGTTGCGCCGCGAATTTCATAATTTAAACCAGCAAGCCTTTCACTTTTCAAAAAAATTTGTTCCTGAACGCCAACAGTGTTCACTTCAATTAAATCTGATTCTTTGCTTTGTTTCATATTTATTGCTTGACAACTTTCGGGGAACTTCAAAAGTTCCCCGAAAGTTTTAAAAGTTTTATACGTTTAAAATTTTACAATTTTACCGAAAAAAGTTGCTTCACTATTTCGGAATTCAACAAAATAAACACCATTAGGCAAACTTTGCAAATCTAATGAGCCGTTAATTTGGTTTGTGGTGAATTTTCTTTCTTGAACCATTCTTCCCTGAATATCATTAACGCGATATTCATTAATTCCATCTGATTGTTCAATAGACCAATTGGATGTATTATTGGTCGGGTTTGGAAAAATTTTTATGTTTGCTTCCGCTTTTTGTGGGTCATTTGTTCCAACACTGAGCGTTGGGCAATCAATCATAATTTTTTGAAGGGTTTTAAAAGCATTCACCCTTCCACCCGAAACAATAAGATCTTGAAGCGAAGGTATTTTATCAACTGTGTTCATCATGACTGATTTTAAATACAAAGCTGCACCTGAAGGGTTTGACTTTGCATAATCAGTTAATTTTGCGCAAGGTGTCGAATACGCTAATGCTGCAATACCCGCAGCAATGGGACAAGAAAGTGAAGTGCCAGACGTAAATCCGTAACTATTACCGTTGAGAGTATAAATACTTTGTCCTGGTGCAGCGATATCAACGTTAATAGGTCCATAAGCTGCATTTATATTTTTGACATCGTTTGCATCCGTAGCAGTGACGACTACCAAATAATTACTCGGGCAGGTGCTCGGTAAATCTCCAGCAACATCCACGTTTTTATTAGAATTATCCGTGGCACCAAAATTTAAAACGCCCACTTTACCGAGCGAATCGTAGTAACTGCACCACAGCGGTTGATCTTTTGCAAATCCACTATTTCCAAAACTGCTATTAGTTGCTACAATGAATGCGCCGCGTTTACCTTTCGTATCGTTGTAAAGTTTGCGCATTTTATACACGTAATCGTAAGCAGAAATAATTTGATCAACTGAACCATCAATTTTGAGCGTCATCAACTTGACGTTCCAGTTAATGCCAGTAATTCCTGTTGAATTATTTCCGTTTGCACATGCAACGCCAGCAACTTCAATGCCGTGCGAACCGCCCGTAACATCATTGGTTTTGTTAATCATGTTCCAACCGTTTGTGTCGTCTATAAAACCATTCCCATCGTCATCAACGCCATTGTTGGCAATTTCGTTTGGGTTTTGCCAAATATTGGTTGTCAGGTCGGGATTAGCTTTAGTGATTCCATCATCAATTAAAGCAAAAACGATATCGTCGCCATAAGGTGTTTTGCCACCTGTTGCTACATCCCACGCTAAAGTAGCTTGAATATCTGCACCCGCAGTGCCACCTGTTTGTCCTGTATTTTTTAAATACCATTGGTTCGAAAAGCCTACATCATTCGGTTTTGTTTCACGAAAACTTGCTTTAATATTAGGTTGTGCTGATATGACTTGATTGTTTTTGGTACAACGCACTAAAAAAATTATAGATTCTAAACTATCTGGCGTTGCGATCAACCAAATATTCCAATCTTCGGAAATACAACGAATAGTCTGCCAATGTCCTGCATTTTTTTCATTTTCGGAAGCAATAAATACTTCTGCTTTGATTTCATTTTTTAATTGTACAATAAGTTCAAACGAGTATTTGCGCTCAAGCGGTTTATTAAAACCTAAAGTAAAACCATGTTGCAATTGAAAAAAAAATAAACTTAATACTAAAAAAAATATTTTTATCATGCGGATTAATCTAAAATAAAACATTTATCCAAAGTTCAAGAATGCTTATAAGGTTCTAATTGTTGTTCAACACTTGCATCGGCGCCCAAGAGTTTCACATCTTCGGTCTGAATTAACGGCACACGCTCATCTTTGGCTAAAGCAATGGCAGCATTAAGTTCAAAACCAAAAATAAGTGTAACGGCGTTCATTTGCAACCACAAGAGTAAAACTATTCCTGCTACAAACGAACCATAAATTTTATTATAGCTACTAAAATTATCAACATAGAAAGAAAATGCTACGGAAGAAAGGATTGAAAAAACGGTCGCCACCAAAGCGCCGAAAGAAAAGAATGGTAATTTTTCTTTCAAGGACATTCCAAATTTATACAAAATCGCGATTCCTAAATATTGCGCACCAACTACTACAACCCATTTAATGAGAAGCGCGAAAAGCGTAGATAGTTTTGTTAATCTCAGGAGAGTAAAAAGTTTTGTGAAAATCCAAGTGCCAGAAATTACAAAAACGCTGCTCATGGCTAATAAAAAGCCGAGCAAAAAAGTCATCTGAATAGCAACTAACCGCTGCTGAATAAAATTGCGTTGTAAAAAAACTTTGTGGGTTTTTTCAAAGCCTTTCATCATCGTGACTAAGCCATTGCTTGCAAAATAAATAGAAAGTATAAAACCAATTGAGAGAATATCTCCGCGTTTCGTTTTTAAAAATTTGCTCAGTGTATCAAATAAATCGTCGCCCGTTTGGTTGGGCATAATTTCATGAATACCAAAACGGAGTTCGCTTAAAATTTCTATTTTGTTAAAAGGCAAATAGGGGAGTATCGAAAAAATAATGATGAACGACGGAAACAACGATAAAAAAAAACTGTAGGCTATCGCGTTGGCGCGCATCCAAAAGGAAGAATTTAAAAATAATTCGCGATACAAGATAATTGTAAACTCATAAACACTTATTCCATCCGAAAGTGGTATCTTAATTGATTTTGACCAATCCGTTATCTCGTTGACCTGCTTCGATTTTACAAACTTTTCCCAAATTGACCACATGGTATTTATTTCTACAAAAATAGTAATTAAAATTATGTTCTATTAGTTACGAACGATTAGTTCATTTAATTGTTTTGAATACATGAGTTTATAAAGTAAAAAGGTGTCAATGGTTTTAAAAAAGCAAATACAGATAGTTTGGTTTAAACGCGATTTGCGTTTGTTTGATCATGCACCTTTGTTCGATGTTTGCGCATTGAGTGCAGAAAATAATATTCCCACACTTTTGCTCTACGTTTTTGAACCGAGCGTAATGCAAAATTACGATTACGACATTCGTCATGCGCAATTTATTTCTCAAAGTCTGATAGATTTAAATAATCGTTTAAAAGTTTTTGAGACGGAAATTATTATCCTTCACGCGGAAATTTTACTTGTTTTTGAATTTTTAAACTCGGCGTTTTCTGTCGCTTCTGTCAGAAGTTATGAAGAAGTTGGAAACACTTTGACGTATGAACGCGATAAATTGGTTAAAAAGTTTTTTAGAAAACACGGGATTAATTGGATAGAATCGCAAATACCTGGAATTTATCGCGGATTAAAAAATCGCGATTCGTGGCGCGATGACTGGTATAACAAAATGCAGGAACAGATGCAAAATCCAAATTTACGCGCATTGATTTCTTTAAATGAAAGTGAAATTTCAGACATAAAAAATAAGTTTTCGAGTGAAGAACTACTGAGTAAAATAAAAAATTCGCCACGCACGATGCAACCTGGCGGCGAAACAAAAGGATGGGCATATTTAAAAAGTTTTTTCGATACGCGCGGTAAAGCCTATATGCGCAATATTTCAAAACCTGAAGCAAGTCGCTTTCATTGCAGTCGCATATCAACGTATTTAGCATATGGAAATCTTTCTTCAAAACAAGTTTATCAATTTGGCATTGAAAATAAATTTTGCATCGGTGCGCGCAACACAGAACAATTTTTAGACCGCTTGCGTTGGCGCAGCCATTTTATGCAAAAATTTGAATCGGAAACGGCGATGGAATTTAAAAATTTGAATGCTGCGTACAATCATTTAAGAACCGAAGCCGACGAGAATATCGTAAACGCTTGGAAGAATGGCATGACAGGTTTTCCACTCGTTGATGCTTGTATGCGCTGTGTGAGAGCAACAGGTTATCTGAATTTCAGAATGCGCGCAATGGTCGTTTCTTTTTTTACACACGCTTTGTGGCAACCTTGGCAAATTGGTGCAACGCACTTAGCGCAAATGTTTTTGGATTACGAAGCAGGTATTCATTTTCCCCAATTCCAAATGCAAGCGGGTGTGACGGGTGTCCACACCATTCGCGTTTATAATCCGACGCTTAATTCTAAAAAACACGATGAAGATGGCGCGTTTATCCGTAAATGGATTCCTGAATTAGAGAAAGTGCCACTGTACGCATTGCATGAACCTTCAACGCTTTCTCAAATCGAAATGCAGCTCATAGGATTTAATCTCGGCATTGATTATCCTGCGCCAATAGTACAATTAAAATCTGCGTCGCGCAGTGCGAGCGATACTTTATGGCAGGTTAAGAAAGAAAAAACAAGTAAGCAACGCGGAAAAGAAATTTTAGAACGTCATGCCATACAATTTCCTTCGTAAAAAAGTTGAAAATATCAAAATCGCTTTTAAATTTGCCTTAAAGCATGGTGTTTCATGAAATTACTCCAGATTTGTAAAAAATTTCCATTTCCTGTCAAGGATGGAGAATCAATAGCTGTCACTAATTTGGGTATAGCTTACAGTCAATTAGGCGTTGAAGTCACGTTATTGGCGATGAACACGAGCAAACATCCTGTGGATGTCAATTTGTTGCCACCGAATTATTCTAAGGGTTATAAAAAAATTCATTTCGTAAAAGTCAATAATAATCTTTCGATAAAAGAAGCGCTTGTCAATTTATTTCAAAAGGAATCATATCATGTTACTCGCTTCATTAATGCTGACTATAAAAATAAACTTATCGAAATTCTGACTTCGGAACACTTTGATGTTGTGCAAATTGAAACGGTTTTTTTAGCACCTTATATAGAAACGATTCGCGCTTACTCTAATGCGACAATTGTTTTAAGAACACACAACGTAGAGCACGAAATTTGGAAACGCGTTGCTGACTTAACCGACTTCGGACCAAAACGTTGGTATCTGAATTTTCTCAATAAAAAACTCCGCCGTTTTGAAATAGAAAGTCTCAGCAAGTGCGATGTACTTTTACCGATAACAGAGCGCGATTTAAGAATTTTTCGATTGCTCGGCTATCGCGGGGAAGCGGTTGCAACACCTGTTGGTTTAGATGCGCGCGCCTATCCGATTGATGAGCGATTGAACACCAAAAAAATATCAATGGGTTTTATCGGTTCACTCGATTGGATGCCGAATCAAGAAGGTCTAAAATGGTTTATTGATAACGTGTGGCGCAATTACGATAAAAATGTTGAACTCCACATTGCTGGCAGAAATGCGCCAGATTGGTTTAAAAATTTGCGCATGAAAAACGTTATTTTTCATGGCGAAGTAACCGATGCGCGTGCATTCATAAAACAATATCCGATAGCTTTAGTGCCACTGTTTAGTGGTAGCGGTATTCGTGTAAAAATTTTAGAAGCCATGATGCTCGGAAGAGTTGTTCTAACAACAACCATCGGTTTAGAAGGTATTCACGCCGTTGATGGTGAAGATGTTTTAGTTGCGAATACCGATTACGATTTTCAAGCCAAAATAGATTTGTGCATCAAAAACCCTAAACTTGTGCATCAAATGGGACGCAATGCGCGAAAATTGATGGAAACCGATTTTAACACCATTAAAATTGCTTTAAAAGTTTTAGAAATGCTCAATGCGTACATCAAAGAAGATGTCCAAAAAGTTAAAATACCATAATTAATTATGGTTTTAATACTCGAACTTTTATTAATTTTTTGTATTCTTTGCTTGCTACACACGTATTTGTTTTATCCTTTTTCGCTCGCACTGCTCACCCAAAATAAAAAAAATAATACACTTTGTTTCCAACCAAACGATTTTGATTTACCATACGTACGTGTACTCATGTCAGTTTTTAATGAGGCGCACGTTATTCAATCAAAATTAAGATCACTGATTACAACCGATTACCCCACAGAAAAAATACTTTTTTTCATCGGCTCCGATGCTTCTACCGATGCTACGGATGAAATTCTAAAAGTCTTCCAAGAAAAAAATTCAAACTTTTATTTTTTTCGATTCGATACACGACGTGGTAAACCCTCAGTCGTAAACGATTTAGTAAAATTGAGTGCGTTGCACCAATGTAAAAATAATTCGCCCACTATTTTTATTTTAACCGATGCGAGCGTCATGCTCATGCCCGCTACTATTTTTAATTTGGTAAAACATTTTAAAAATCCTACCATCGCACTTGTTGATAGTCACCAAATAGCCAAAACTTTAGACGGCAAAGAGAGCATTGCAGAGGCGGAAAAAAATTATATTGGTCGAGAAGTAGTTTTGAAACACAGCGAAGGTTTGCTCGATTTTAATATGCTTGGTCCGCTCGGTGGTTGCTACGCGCTGCGTTCCGATTTTTTCACAGAAATTCCTATCAAAAATTTAGTAGATGATTTTTATTTAGCGATGCGTGTGTTAGAAAAAAATGGTGGCGCCATCAACGATTTAGATGCAGTTTGCTACGAACCGTTGCCTTCGAGTATAGCAGTAGAGTATCGCAGAAAACGCCGTATCTCGACGGGAAATTTTCAAAATTTGAAAACATTTTCACATTTGCTTTGGCAACTGAATATGCGTGCGTATATTTTTTGGTCGCACAAAATTTTGCGCTGGTTCGGTCCGTTTTTTTTGCTCGGCATTATTTTTTGTACAATCGGACTTAATCTGTGTTCTGAAAAAATAGAATTTCGCTTCTTACTCATCATCGAAATCATTGGTCTGATTGTACTTCCTACTATTGATTACCTTTTATCTAAAATGGGATTTACCTCAAAATATTTGCGCGCTTGGCGTTACCTAATTATTATGAACGTCGCTTTGTTTGAAGGCTTTTTAAATTATACAAAAGGGGTGAAATCGGGTATTTGGCAACCTACACCGCGCGAGGGAAAATTTTAATTGATGAAGCGAGTTTGCTCGTG
The DNA here is from genome assembly GCA_043786955.1 of Saprospiraceae bacterium. GTDB lineage: Bacteria > Bacteroidota > Bacteroidia > Chitinophagales > Saprospiraceae > JAAFJT01. Next base: position 5,605 of record JAYVVO010000288.1, on the reverse strand, counting down.
TACGTATTTTAATTGATGCTGTACACTTAATAAATCCCTCTTAATTTTTTGTTTTTTACAAAAATAATATTTTATTTATTATTTTTGTAAAAAAAATACACCATGCCCAATCAGCAAACACTTGTAGCGCACATTCGCGAACTCATCGGAAACGGAAAACTCAAACAAGCATTAACAGAACTCAATACGTGGACTGAAAATAATGCCGATGAAGATACACAACAAACCGCTACTTTGCACTTGGCGAGCTATACCAACAATGAACGCAGCAACAGTATGAATTTTATTACGCGCGATGAATATTTGCGCGAAACGGCGCGCATTAATAATGCCGTTTTAACCTTGCTGAATGATTTGCAGCATACACCCAAAAAACGAAATAAATCTACCAGCGAGCCGACCACAACCAACCCTGTTCACAATATTTATAATATTGGCTCTATCCATGATGCTAATTTTGGAACTTCTGTGCACGATTCAAAAAATGTGAACACAGGAAATATTTCGGCTGGCAGTAACGTGACAATTGGCGACGGCAATAATGTGGAACGCCCCGTTAAAAACAAAAAAACAAGTTGGTTGATAGGTGCGGCTGCTGCGATGGCTGGCTTAATTGCTTTTATTGCCAATATTGGCGCTATCAAAGAATCTTTTTTTTTAAAAGAAGAACCTAAAGTACTCGCTGCACCAACAATTGAACCTCAGAAACAGGGAGTAATTAATATTGACTCTTTAAGAGACCTGCGCGATAAAAATCCGAATAGCCACAAAATTTATGACCAGTTGTCATTCAAATCGGACACGCCTAAAAATCATAAAAGACTTGACGCTTTAAAATTAGAGCCCATAGAAAATAAAATAAAAGGCATTCCCTACGATGTGAAAAATAAAATTTTTGTCAACAATCGCGCCAAAGTAGGTGCCATTATTACTGGCGATTCAACAAAATAAATATTAAACAAGAGTTTTAATGAATTAGGACAAGCTCTAAATTGCTTGGCGCAAGCGTTACGCATTTTTACGAACGCTTAGTGCGAGCAGTTCTCTGTATTACCATTGCAGTAATTTTATTGAACAAATATACAGATATTCTTTAGTAAAGAAAAAAAATTTTGTAGATTGATAGCCTGTTGCTACTTTAGCAGCGCAAACCAACATTCTAAAAATAAAAATTTTCGCCACGCCATGCAAACCATAAAAGGACCTGCTATTTTTTTAGCACAATTCGCAGATGATGCTGCGCCATTTAATTCGCTGCAAAGTATTTGCCGTTGGGCAAAAAGTTTAGGTTTTATCGGTGTTCAAATTCCTTCTTGGGATGCGCGCTTTATAAATTTACAACTTGCTGCCGAATCTAAAACCTATTGCGATGAACTTTTAGGTGTCGTTCATGCTGAAGGTATGCAAATTACAGAACTTTCGACGCATCTGCAAGGTCAGTTGGTTGCGGTGCATCCTGCTTATTCAGAAAATTTTGATGGTTTTGCGCCAGCCGATAAACGCGGTAAACCGAAAGAACGTCAAGCATGGGCAGTGCAGCAATTAAAGTATGCAGCATTGGCATCAAAAAATTTAGGATTGACAGAACACGCTACTTTTTCGGGTGCGCTGATGTGGCATACAGTTTATCCGTGGCCTCAACGACCAAAGGGTTTAGTGGAAACAGCTTTTAAAGAATTGGCAAAACGTTGGTTGCCGATTTTAAACGCGTTCGATGAAGTGGGCGTGGATGTTTGTTACGAAATTCACCCTGGTGAAGATTTGCACGATGGATTGAGTTACGAATTATTTTTGCAGCACGTTAAAAATCATAAACGCGCTTGTTTGTTATACGACCCCTCTCATTTTGTGCTACAACAACTCGACTATTTACAATTCATAGATATTTATCACGAACGCATTAAAATGTTTCACGTGAAAGATGCCGAGTTCAATCCGAATGGTAGAGTAGGAGTGTACGGTGGTTATGCCGATTGGAAAGACCGCGCTGGTAGGTTCCGCTCGCTGGGCGACGGACAAATTAATTTTGGCGCTATTTTTTCAAAACTCTCTCAGTATAGTTACAAAGGTTGGGCAGTGATGGAGTGGGAATGTTGTATAAAATCGCCGGAACAAGGTGCGCGTGAAGGTGCGCCGTTCATTCAAAAACATATTATCGAGGTCACGCAAAAAGCATTTGATGATTTCGCAGGCGGTGCTGCGGATGAAAAACTGAATAGACGGATATTGGGTTTGTAGGACTAAAAAATCAGTTAGTTTTCCGAATTTCTAAACCTGTTAGCTCTTTAAAAGCTAACAGGTTTAGAATTTAAAAAATTCTAAAAATCTTTACTCTCGAGTAGAGAACTCCCCATCAAAAATTTATCTACTTCGCGCGCGCACTCGCGCCCTTCCGAAATTGCCCAAACGACGAGCGATTGTCCGCGTGTAGCATCGCCGGCAACAAAAACTTTATCAGTGTTTGTTTTAAAATTCTTGGATGCAATATTTCCGCGCGCGTCTTTATCTAAATCAAATTGCGCCACCAAACCATTGTGTTCTGTGTGTGAAAACCCAATCGCGATGAGTAATAATTCGCACGGAATTTCGCGTTCACTACCAGCTTTTTCGAGCATGACGCGTTTACCTGTTTCATCTTTTCCCCATTCAACATCAATGACTTGAACAGCGCGAATATATCCGTTGGCATCAGGTAAAAATGCTTTGGTTTGTACCGCCCAAACGCGTTCGCAACCTTCTTCTTGCGAGCTTGATGTGCGCAGCATTAATGGATAACTGGGCCACGGGGTGGATGAATGTCGCTCTAAAGGTGGTTCAATTTGGTACGCCAATTGCGAAATGCTTTTAGCTTTGTGTCTGTTCGCTGTGCCGATACAATCTGAACCTGTATCACCACCACCGATAACAACGACGTTTTTATTGGTGGCTAAAATATCTTTCCCTTCAAAAGGCTCGTTGTTGACGCGTTTATTATTCTGTTCTAAAAAATCCATCGCGAAGTGCACCCCTTTTAAATCGACACCGGGCACATTCAAAATGCGCGGCACAGTTGAACCCGTTGCGATGACTACAGCATCGAACTCGGATTGTAGCCACGAAGTTTTTATATTTTCGCCGACGTGGGCGTTCAAAACAAATTCAATACCACTCACTTTTAATAAATCTAAACGGCGTTCGACGATGCGTTTTTCGAGTTTGAAATCGGGAATACCATAACGTAACAAACCACCGACGTTAATATTTTTTTCAAAAACGGTTATAGAATGACCGGCTTTATTGAGTTGCTCAGCTGCCGCCAAACCTGCTGGACCTGAACCAACGATAGCAATTTTTTTACCTGTTCTGCGCTTCGGCGTTTTGGCTTTTACCCAACCGTGTTCAAAAGCAATTTCTGAAATTTTTTCTTCGATGTGTTCAATTGTCACAGCCGGTTGATTAATGCCGAGTACACACGCTGCCTCGCACGGTGCAGGACAAATTTTACCCGTAAATTCTGGAAAGTTATTGGTGCTTTCTAAAATATTAAATGCGGATTGCCAATTATTTTGCTGAACAGCATCGTTAAATTCGGGGATAATATTACCCAAAGGACACGCGTGATGACAAAAAGGAACGCCGCAATCCATGCATCGCGCTGCTTGCTCAACCGATTTCAATTCTGTAAGCGGAACATGAACACCAGAATAATCATTTAATCGCTCAATAACAGGACGTAAGGCAGGTTCTTCGCGCTGATACAATAAAAATCCAGTTGGATTAGGCATACAATTTTAATAGTTTAGGGTTACAAATTTACGATTAATAAGAATATAAATGTCGTGCGGTTAAAAAATAAAAAACAATTCTCACACAAAGAATTTAATGTCGTAAAAAAATGATTTATCAGTGCATTATAAAAAAATAGCGCATTGAATACAAATTAATATTCAATACGCTATTTTAAAATTTATGATAATTGACTACTTCGTAGCAACTAAATTTACTTTCATGTTAAAATCGTCGTAGATAGCTTTGTCGCCAATGCTTGCAAAAAATGATTTAGAACCATATTTGATACCGTATTTTGTACGGTTCACCATGAAATCAGCCGTGGCTTTCACTAGCTTTGCATCCATCGTAACGTTTGCAGGGAAAGTGATTTCGTTAGTGATACCTTTAATCGTTAAATCAGCAACGAAATCATAAGTTCCAGCTACTTTTGTTTCTGTTACTTTTTTAATTTTTAAATTAGCTGTTGGATTTTTTTCTGTTGAAAAGAAATCATCGCTGTTTAAATGACCTAATAATTTGCCAGCATTCTCACCTTTAAGATCAGAACAAGCAATCGTTTTCATGTCAATTGTGAAATCGCCACTTTCGATTTTGTTTTTGTTAACTACAAATGCACCAGAAGAAATTTTAATTGTACCGTTGTGTTGACCCGTTACTTTTTTTGCCAACCACTCCAAAGTGCTGACTTTAGTATCAACTGTGTACGTCGAAGTCTTTAAAGTCGTGAAAGAGAATAAACCAATTGTTGCAACAAGTGCTAAAACCAAATTTTTCATGTTAAATGAATTTTTTAAAATTAATATCGCTGAAAGAATTTCAAACAATGTTGCAAACATACAAAATAAACTATTTTTCTGCAAGTAGTTACGTTTTTGTGTGTTACTATACAAAATGTAATTATCGTTGATAAGCAACACTTTAGAATGATTTTTTTATTTGTTATTAATTTGCAAACGGTGCAATTGTAGTAAATTTTACCCATTAAATTAATTCAGTAGCGTAAACGCAAAAAAATAATTGTTTAAAAAACGTTTAAAATATCATTCCAACATGTGGTGTAGCGCGGTGAGCGCATTTCTGCGCGCATCATCCAATCTGATTGCGAGTTTTTACTGGCTGCCGAACAAAAATAGACGCTGTTTTTTCCTAACTTACTATTGATGGTATCTAAAGCATGCATCAAACCTTCGCGCCGTCGCTCATTAATGGCATCATTGGGTTCAAATAAGGAGGTTTGTAGCGCGCTGCCATCGTGTAAATCGGATGCCATGATGCCACATTTTTTAAATACCCCTTGCTGACACAGTTGCGATACAACTTTTGTCGCCGTAGATATCAGTCTGCCAGTATCGTTGGTCGGTACAGCGAGTTCAACGGTGCGTTGCCGATACGAGGCGCCTGTGTCGGGTTGATTTGTGAACGGATTGCGAATAAGAAAAACAGAAATAGCACTGGTTTTTAAATCGCATTGTCGCAATTTTTCGCCCAAGCGCGTTGCGTGCGAAGCAATAGCTTCAGTCAGTAATTTCGGATCGCTGATATCTTTTGGAAACGAGCGCGACACCATAAAATTTTTTCGCCGCGGCTCGTCTGGAATGATTTCATTGCACGGATATCCGTTAAGTTCTTTCAACAAACGCAAACCGGTTACCGAGAGCGTATTTTTTGCCCACGTTTCACTTGCACAGCGCAAATCCCAAACGGTATTAAATCCTGCTGATTTACAATGTTTCGCATTAGCACCACCAATTCCCCAAAGTTCGCCGACATCAATAGTGCGTAGTAATGCAGCGTACGCTTCGGGTTGCTCTAAAGAAAAAATACCTTTATAATC
>JAYVVO010000287.1:0-1531 GCA_043786955.1 Saprospiraceae bacterium | reverse complement strand
TCTAATTAATTGTCTCTGCTTTTGTGTAAGGGTTCATATTTGAACCATAATTTTAAACAACCCCTGTCATGTTCGTACGTTTATTAATTTTAAGTGTTCTTTTTTATTTTTTTGGCGTACCGACCGCAACCTCTCAAAATAAAAGTGAATCAACTGCAAAAAAAACTTACCGCACCACGCGCACCGCCCAAAAAATTAAGATTGACGGTATTCTTGACGATGCCGCATGGGAAAATGTTCCTGTTGCTACCGATTTTGTGCAATTCATGCCTGTTCCGTTTGGTAAACCTTCGCGCAATACAGAGGTTAAAATTATTTATGACGACGATGCTATTTACATCGGTGCAATGCTCTACGATGATCCCGACTCAGTTCGCAAAGAACTTTCGCAACGCGATAACGATAATAACGTGGACGTTTTTGGCATTTCGATGGACTGTTTTCAGGATGGACAAAATGGATATCAATTTTTTGTAACTGCCGCAGGTGTGCAAGAAGATATGAAATTGGGTCGCTTTAGTTGCGGTGACGGATGTTTTAACGATACGAATGGAAGTTGGGATGCTGTTTGGCAAAGTGCAGTCGGTTTTAATAAAAATGGTTGGATTGTTGAAATGCGATTGCCTTACACGGCTTTGCGTTTTCCTAAAAAAGCGATTCAAACGTGGAATTTTCAACTGAAACGCAATATTAAACGTTTAAATGAGCGCGATCGTTGGTCACCACAAGATCCGAAAGTAGATAATCAAATTGTAGGTTGGGGAGTTTTGACGGGCATTGAAAATATAAAACCGCCACTGCGATTATCTTTTTCACCCTATTTCGCGACAAGTTATGTGCACGTTCCGAACAATTCCGATATTGGCGCATCGTATCCTAATTCAAAATCAATTTCAGGTGGATTAGATTTGAAATACGGCATTAATGAAAGTTTTACACTCGATGCCACGCTCATTCCGAATTTCGGACAAGTGCAAAGCGATAATAAAGTGCTCAATCTTTCGCCGTTCGAGGTGCGTTATGATGAACGCCGACCATTTTTTACGGAAGGTGTTGAGCTGTTCAACAAAGGCGATATTTTTTATTCGCGTCGCGTAGGTGGAAAGCCTTTAGATTATTACAACGTTTCTAATTATTTAAAAACCAACGAGGTCATTACAGATAATCCTTCGGAAACGCAATTGTATAACGCGACAAAAGTTTCTGGAAAAACAAATAGCAATCTCGGTATCGGATTTTTTAACGCCATTGCTGCGCCGATGTACGCCACCGTAGATGATACAACAATTTCAGATCAAAAAAAATCGGAGCGTCGCATTCAAACCGCACCGCTCACAAACTATAATGTTTTCAGTTTGGATAAAACGTTTAATAAAAATTCTGAATGGTATTTTTCTAACGCGAACACTTGGCGCGACGGCGACAACCGAAAAGCGAATGTAAGCGCTGCAAAAATTCGTTTGCGCGATACTTCCAACACGTATCAATATTCACTTTCAGCCAGAACAAGTCAAATTTATGAAGCGGATTC
>JAYVVO010000286.1:0-4686 GCA_043786955.1 Saprospiraceae bacterium | reverse complement strand
TTTGGTGCGCTCCGCGTTCTGAATGATGACACCGTTGCAGGTGGTCGCGGATTTAGTACGCATGCACACGATAATATGGAAATTATTTCCATTCCGCTCGAAGGCGATTTAGAACATAAAGATAATATGGGAACGCTCGCTGTTATAAAACAAGGCGATATTCAATCCATGACAGCGGGAACAGGGGTTCAGCACAGCGAGAAAAATAAAAATTTAGACGCCGTCGTCAAGTTTTTACAAATTTGGATAATACCTAATAAAAGAAACGTTGCACCGAAGTACAATCAAATTACAACAGATTTAAACGCACATAAAAACAGTTTTCAGCAAATAGTTTCACCTATTGGCGAAAACGTAGGCGTACAAATTCAGCAAAACGCATGGTTTAATCTGGGTAAATTCGATAGCGGCGTTTCTACTGACTATACTTTTCATTCAGCACAAAGCGGCGTTTACGCTTTTATCATTTCTGGAAGTGCCGAAATAAATGGTACAAAACTGGAGCCACGCGACGGACTCGGTATTTGGGAAACTGATAAACTTAGCATAACAACCCAAGAAGAAGATACAGAAATTCTTCTGATGGAAGTACCCATGTAGTTAACAGTTGTTCGTTGTTAGTTGATCTTTTAAGAGCACTCCTCAACTAACAACCATCAATTGCCAACCAACAACTAAATTTTTAACACACATAAATACTTCTAAGATGGCAAAATTCAATTGAGTAGTAGACACAATGCACTCAGAAATTGGTTTTCAGATTCGCCATTTGATGATCTCTAACGTGAAAGGTAAATTCACAAACTTTGAAGCGCATTGCATATCGGATACAGATTTTAAAAACGCTGAAATTAATTTCACCGCGCAGGTAGGTTCGTTAAGCACGGGTGATGCACAGCGCGACGGTCACGTGAAAAGTCCTGATTTTTTCGACGCAGAAAAATTCCCGACAATCACTTTTACTTCTTACTTTTGCAAATAAAATAAAATCACCTATCATGTCGCACATAAAAACTGCTGAAACGAAGTCGCCTATTCTCGATATTATTGCTAAGCGTTGGAGTCCTCGCGCTTTTTCAAATCAAGATATTACAGACGAAACATTAAACACTATTTTAGAAGCCGCTTCTTGGTCGTTCAGCGCCAATAACGAGCAACCTTGGCGCTACATTGTTGCTAAACGTGGCACAGAAACTTTTCAAAAAATTTCCGAATTATTTACGCCAGGAAATAAAACGTGGGCACCAAACGCTGCGGCGTTAATGATTAGCGTTATAAAAACAACTTTTGCGCGCGATAATTCTATTAATAAAGCTGCCATGCACGATGTCGGTGCAGCAAACGCGCATCTGGCTATTGAAGCGCGGGCGCACAACGTTTTTACCCATTTCATCGGTGGATTCGATAAAAATAAAGCGAAAGAAGTCTTTAATTTACCTGAAGGTTTTGAACCGATTGCTTGCATCGCATTAGGTTATCTTGGAAGTCCAGAACAACTTAACGAAACTTTAAAACCGCGCGAAGAACAACCGCGCGAGCGCAAACCGCTTTCTGAGTTTGTTTTAAATTATGGTGAAAAATAAATCAAGAGCAAAAGCTGGTTAAGTAAAAGCAGAGTAAATAAAACGCCGTAGTAAATTTTTACTACGGCATTTTTATTTTTAATCAATCATCCATCCGTGATTTATATAACTGTTTCAACCACAACTTGAATTAAAAAGCATGTTTAAAACTAAAACTATTGTCTTGTAAAATCTTTTCTGTTTGTGCGGCATTTCTGCCAAAACATAAAATGTAACCGCCGCCACCAGCACCACAAAGTTTAAGTTTAAACGCATCCGATTTTAAACCTTCGAGCCAAAAATTTAAAAAATTTTCTGGAATCAGTTCTCTCAACTCAATGAATTGATGCACACTTAAATCGGTGATTGCCGCCCAAACTTTTTCGGCATCGTTAGAAAGCCAATTTTGAATCGCACTATCAACGCACGGCATATACTCAGAACGAATAAAATGATTGAAACCGGAATTTTTATTTTTTTCTAAAAAAATATCAATATACTTTTTGGCACTGCGCGCAATGTGTGTATCAATTAAAAAAACAGAAAGCGGTGTAGGGAAATTTTCGAGTAGCGTTAAGTCACCTTTTTTAATTCGCACTGCTTTGTTTATATAAATTACAAGTGGATCAATGCCAGAACTCGTACCATGAAAATAACTTTCAAGTAGTGCCAATACTTTTTTAAGCACGGTTACATTTTCAATATTTTCTGTTTTGTAAGTATCGAAAACTGCGGCAGTAACTGCTCCACTACTTCCTACGCCATAACCTTGCGCAATATTTGATTCAAAAAACCAACCCATTCTGACATCGTACTCAAATTTTTGAGTATCGAAAGGCAAGTAACATTCCAAAGCTTTCTCGGAAATAAATTCAGAAAATGCGAGCAAGTGTTCATCAATAGCGATTTTGTTATTCAGTAATGACTCATTTTTTTTCCAACTCCCTGAAAGAATTTGCAACGGCACAGCTAACGCATCACCTTTTAATTGCACTGAGTGTTCGCCAAACAGTAAAAGTTTAGCCGCGTACTGTTTTTTATTTTCCGACGCGCTTAACGCATTCAACATTTAACTAAAATTTTCACAAAGGTAAAACAATAATTGTTAGTGGTTGGGGGTTAATATGCAGCATTCAATCCTACCGAATTCATCCCCAAAAATTTTTTAAAACCTAAAACTTTAAGAAGCTGTTTGAGTTATCTGTTTTGAGTTGAAATTACTGTCTTTGTAAATTTAAGGTTTTAAAATTTTTGATAAATAGCAGTGCTACATTGAGAAAATTTTGAAATCTTAAATTTACAAAGACTTAGTTTCAGATGAAACAGATAACTTAAATAACTTCTATAACACTAAAATAAATTATTGCGCGGAGTTTTACTTGTTTTCATTCATTAACTTAACTTTCGTTTTCGGGCGCGAGTACAAAATCCGAGTAGTAAATATGAAGCGTATCCTTTTTTTTCTCTTCCTGAGTTTAGTATCCAATCAATTTTTATCGGCTCAATGTATCGAAGGAGACTGCGAAGATAACAGCGGCGTTTTCCAATTCGACAACGGCAACAAATACAACGGTAAATTCAGACACAGCGTGATGAATGGCAAAGGCGTGATGCACTATGCCAACGGCAATCAATTCAACGGCGATTGGGTAAATGGTTTTCGCGACGGTACAGGAATGTTTATTTTTTCAAACGGCAACCAATACAACGGTGCTTTCCGAAAAGGTAAATTTTCGGGTTTAGGTTCTATGACGTTTCAAAGCGGAAATAAATACGTCGGCAATTGGGAAAATGATCAACCGAATGGTTCAGGTAAATTTGTTTTCACAAATAATGAACGTTATGAAGGCAATTTCAAAAATGGAAAATTTGAAGGCAAGGGATCGTTTTATTACAAAAATGGCGAAATTTATTCGGGTGAATGGACGAACAATGCGCACAACGGTAGTGGTAAACTCGTTGCAGCCAACGGAAAAATTACGCAAGGCGAATGGGCGAATGGCGTTTTAATGGAACAAGCTGCGAGCGCAAATTCAAAACCAAACGCGAATTCAAAACCAAACGCAGCAAATAGCGAAGCCAATTTGCAAAATTGTAATTCAAGCTATTGTAAAGAAGGGCGCGGCGTTTTTACGTATGCCGATGGCACGCGTTGGGAGGGTGAATTTAAAGACGGCATTCCTGAAGGTGCCGGCACTTGTTACTATGCGGACGGCACAAAATATGTCGGCAGATTTGAAAAACACGCACCGCATGGCGAAGGCATCATGTATTATAAGGATGGTAGATTGACGGCAGCAATTTGGGAATACGGCAGACCGATTGGTGAATTACCATCGAATAGCAAAGTAGATCAAACAGCGGTTAAAATTGATGAAAGTCCAGAAGTAAAAATTTGGGCAGTGGTTGTTGGAGTAGGGCGTTACACAACGATGCCCGTTTTGAAATATTCTAAGGACGATGCGTATCAATATTATGCGTTTCTAAAAAGTCCAGAAGGTGGTGCATTACCAGATAATCAAGTTAAAATTTTAGTTGATGAAGACGCGACGCGCGTCAACATTTTGCAAACCATGCGACAAACATTGCTTCAAGCGGATGCGAACGATGTGATTATTTTTTATTTTTCCGGACATGGTTTAGATGGGGCGTTTTTACCACAAGAATTTGATGGCGTGGCAAATAAACTCTATCATCACGAGATAAAAGAAATTTTAGATCAAAGTCACGCGAAACATAAAATCTGTATCGCCGATGCGTGCAACAGCGGCTCATTGATGGCGATGAAAGGCGCGAATTACGATCAAACGCTCAAAAATTATTACAAAGCGTTCGACGATACTAAAGGTGGATTGGCGTTGTTCATGTCGAGCAAACGCGAGGAATATTCTTTAGAAGATCAAGGTATGCGCTCTGGTATTTTTAGTCATTATCTGATTCGCGGTTTAAAAGGCGACGCCGATGTAGACGGCGATAAAGTGGTGACGATGCGCGAACTGTACGATTTCGTTTATAAAAATGTTCGTACTTACACATCGAATGCTCAAACACCCAGTATCAGTGGTTCATTCGATTGGCGCATGCCTGTGGCGAGTGTGCGATAAAAATATAAAAACCGATTTAA
>JAYVVO010000285.1:0-1533 GCA_043786955.1 Saprospiraceae bacterium | reverse complement strand
AAATAATTATAACCCCAGCCTTCAGGCTGGAGTATTGAAAAATCTAAATTGGGCTTTAGCCCCGACTGATCTATGATTTTTAGAAAATCAAATTCATGGCTAAAGCCAAACGCATTAATCGCTATTAACCCCCGCCTAAAAGCTGGGATTAAAGTTGCACGATTTGCCTTTTACGATTTGCTTTTTGCTTTTTGCTTTTTACTTTTTGCTTTTTCGTCTTGTACATCTATCGAAACAAATTCGAGTAGCAAAAAACAAATTTCGTTTTTCGATACGGACGCTTTTTTAAAGCAAGAAGAAATGCGATTGCGCGCAACGCCACATAAAGTGAATGCTAAAATTTCGGTGAATGGAACTGTTGAGGAAAAAGTATTAGACAGTTTAAATTATACAGATGCCTTCGCGCTTTTCTTTCAATCCTCTATCAATAAGACAGCGTGGAAAGAAAAATATATTATTGACAGCGTGGTGGAAAATGGGAGCTTGAAAAAAATAGTTTACACAGCGCGCAACGAAAATTTAAAAACGCGTCGTTTACAAATTGATTTTAACGGTAAAGCATCGCCAGAAAATTTAGTTTTCGATTTTAAAAATACATCCATATTAGGCGACGTGACGCAAAAATTAGAATATAATGCCTTGACAGGTATTAAGATTTTCAATAAACAAGAAATTCTGTTGATACCCAACAGTGAAATGATAATGGAATACCGTTTTTAGTTGTTCGTTGTTAGTTGCTCGGTTAAACTAACAACGAACAACGAACAACGAGCAACTAACAACTAAATTATGAAATTTGCAGTAGTCGTTTTTCCGGGGTCGAATTGTGAAGATGATGCCGTCCATGTTTTGCAAAACGTGATGATGCAGAATGTTGTAAAAGTTTGGCATAAAGAAACCGTTTTGCCGACGGTTGATGTCGTGGTTTTGCCCGGTGGTTTTAGTTATGGCGACTATTTGCGCTGTGGTGCCATCGCTCGATTTTCACCCATCATGCAATGTGTAATAGAGTTTGCAAAAAATGGCGGTTTCGTTATCGGTATTTGTAATGGTTTTCAAGTCTTATGCGAGTCAGGTTTACTACCCGGCGCTTTGTTGCGCAATGACAAATTATTATTTATCAGCAAAAACATTCACCTAAAAGCAAAAAATAGTACGCTGTGGTCGAAAGATATTCAGCAAACACTCACTATTCCGATTGCGCACGCCGAAGGTCGCTATTATTGCGATAGAGAAACGCTCAAGGAATTGAAAAAGAATAAGCAAATCGTTTACGAATATTGCACCGCCGAGGGCGAAGTCACGCCGCTTTCTAATCCGAATGGATCGCTCAATAATATTGCAGGTATTTGCAACGTGCAAGGCAATGTTTTTGGTTTGATGCCGCATCCTGAGCGCGCATCGGAGAAAGAATTAGGCTTAATGGACGGTAAATTAATTTTTGAAAGTTTATTGAAAAACGCTTATGCGTTTAAATTAGCCATGAGCTATTAGCCGTGAGCTTTGAGCTCCGCTCGTGATTAGTAGCTCATA
>JAYVVO010000284.1:0-1533 GCA_043786955.1 Saprospiraceae bacterium | reverse complement strand
AAATACCTATCTATTCCGTCAGCACTAAAGTTGGCGATACTATTCGCGCACATTTACCTTCTAAAGCTGCGTTGTGGGTAAAAGGTAAAACGCCCATCAATCCGAAATCGCTCGTCAGTGCACCTGCCGACCTTGCTGGTGCACCATATGTAAATTGTAAATAAAACGCTCGCGCTTGTTCGAGTCTTAGATTTTAGCTGCGAAGCGACTAAAAGCGAGACTTGAACGGGCTATTTTCGGGTCTCCGACCCGTTCTAATAACTTGCAAATTAATATTTTACGCGTTGAGAGAAAGGGGTCGAAGACCCCAGCATACAAAGATTCAGTTTGAAAACTGAATCAAGCGTCTGCGTTTGCATTTTCGGAATATGGTGCGATAGCGATAGAGTTACAAATATAGACGGCACATTAAAATACGAATATGCCATGAAAGACCACCTCGGCAACACGCGCCTGATGTTTTATAACTTCCTTGCACAGAATCTTAATAATTGTGCACTTTAGAAACTTTTTAAAAACAAAAAAGCTATGACGATGTCATAGCTTTCAAAATTTGTACCCGGGAAGGGACTTGAACCCTTACGAGCGTTGCTTCTCACAGGATTTTAAGTCCTGCGTGTCTACCGATTCCACCACCTGGGCAGTACAAAAATTTTCTTTGAGAATAAAAAACCACCTCGCGGTGGCTTTTTATTTCTGAGCAGAAGACGAGACTCGAACTCGCGACCCCGACCTTGGCAAGGTCGTGCTCTACCAACTGAGCTACTTCTGCGTTGGTAATTTCAAAATGCGGTGCAAATATAGCGACGCAATTTTTAAATTTCCAAATAGGTTTAAGAAAAAGTGATAAATACCTTAAATATTTTTTTCATCCTCTCCCATTTTATTTTTTGAAGCGTGTAACTGCACTTTTTCAATAAAATTATTAAACGCATTGGCGACATTATTGTACTGATTTTCCTCGAAAGGAAATTTACCATAAAAATAAAACTCAAATTCGCGCGTCAGAATTTTAAAAGGCGATTGAAACTCGGGCGATATTGCAAGTTCACGCACGTAGTTGCCATTTGTTTTATCGCGCTTCCAACGTATCAATTCAGCTTCTTCTAAACTTTTGAGCGCGTATAAATAATTTAATCGTAGCGCCATGATGTAATTTTTATCACGCAAAGCGGCATTAATTAGCGTTGGGAAATCGTTGTTTGTAATTTCCTCTTCATCAATCGCGTGATAGTCAACAATTTGCTCCTCGCTTCCAATTCTATTATTTTTATTGAACAAATTTTTAAATCCTCTCCGACTTACTACTAACCAAACCAAAGCTACTAAACCGGAAATTAAAGCCAACCACATAAAAAGTCGCACAAAACTTTTAAAGTCCTCCGAAAATGTAAAAGGTTTATATTTTTTGGGTGGTTCAAATTTTTTTTGTGGTGATTCTTTATAGTCTAAATTTTGTGTCAGTTTGCGCCATTCCGCAGTATCGAAGCGACGTACCGCAATTTTTGAAGCAGCATAATCTTTCGAGTAATA
>JAYVVO010000283.1:0-1540 GCA_043786955.1 Saprospiraceae bacterium | reverse complement strand
GAAGTCCATACTTTTCATCAAAGATAAAAAATATGGACTTTATTTTAGGCTTAACGAAAGTATTTTTTTCTAAAAAGTGCTATTACTTATTCTCAGGTAAAGTTTTTTCAACGTTTACAGGAAAATTTGCTGAATTATAATTAGAAAAATTCTTGTCGGCTTTAAGTGGAAACTTATATTCATCGCAAAAATTAGAAAGCAGCGCTTTAATAACTTCTGTTTCAATATTCTTAGAATGCGGTTTCAAGAAATAACCGACATGGTCAATGGTGCCGTCCTTTTGCCAAAAAACATACATCCATAATTTTACGCCGTTTAAATCTATGTTGCGCTTTTGCGAAAAAGTTTCAAGGTGCTTAAGCAAATGAATCCAGCAGTAATAGGCTGTTTCAGCATCATTTTTACTGGCTGTGAGTAGAGTCATTTCATATTCTACTTTAATTTTTTCGAAAGCTATTTCGTCAAAATTATTAAGTTCAAATACGCGTGGTAACGAATCGCTAATTTTAGGTTGAGCATATTGTGCACTTGCCGTGTAAAAAGTTACTACAGCAAGGCAAAAAATGGTTATGGTACGTTTCATAAAGTAGTTGGAAATAAAAAATGAAAAAAGATTATTTAAATTGCATAAATTTTCAAAAGTTTGGTAAATATCTAATCAATCAGATTAAAAAAGGCTAACATTGGCATAAAAAAGCTTTTTATTGGTAATTAAAATAAATTTTAACATTATTTTCATTCTAACCTGCTTCATTTTATATTCAGACGAACAAATTTGTCTTATGGCACAACATCAAAAATGTAATACAACGTTAATTAGTAACAATTTAACAGTTCAAAATAAAAAATGAAAGTTTTGATTGCGCCCCTCAATTGGGGATTAGGTCATGCAACGCGTTGTATTCCTTTAATAAAAAATTATTTAGAACAAAATAATGAACTCATTATAGCTTCTGATGGCATAGCATTACAACTTTTAAAAAATGAGTTTCCAAATTTGCAATTCTACGAGCTACCGAGCTATGATATTAATTACAAAAATAACAATTTAGTTTGGGGAATGTTTATCCAATCGTTTAAAATTATTAATGCTGTTTGGTCAGAAAATAAAGCTGTTGCGCGCATCGCAAACGAACACAAACTTGATTTAATCATTTCCGACAATCGGTTAGGATGCTTCAACCAAAAAATTAAAAGTATTTACATTACCCACCAACTTAACTTACCGATTGAGAATAGATTAGTCCGGTTTTTTGGAAACTTGACTCACCATTATTTCATAAAAAAGTATGCCGAATGTTGGATTCCCGATTTTAAAACTTTGGAAAAAAGTATTTCAGGCGCACTTTCTCATCCAGTTCCTAAAACTTTAACACAAAAAACAAAATTTATTGGCACTTTGTCGCGCTTTACTTATTTGGAAACGAAAAAAATATTTTCACTCATCGTGGTTTTATCTGGACCAGAACCACAGAGAACACAGTTTGAAAATATTTTAATCGATCAAATAAATCAACATTGGGAAGTATTGACGGAAGCC
>JAYVVO010000282.1:0-4723 GCA_043786955.1 Saprospiraceae bacterium | reverse complement strand
ACTTAACGGACGAACTGAAAGAAATAAAAATTCCCACGCTTCTCATTTGGGGTGCAAACGATATTGTAACGCCGCCTTTTGTGGCGGAAAAATTTAATGAACTGATACCTAATTCGCAATTGGTTTGGATTGAAAAATGTGGACACGCACCGATGATGGAACATCCCAAATTATTTTGCGACACGCTGAACGATTTTCTTAAAAAACACAGTCTCGTTGTTCGTTGATAATTTAGTTGTTCGTTGCTCGTTGTTCGTTTTCGAGTAATCCACAATGAGTAACGAACAACGAACAACGAGCAACTATCAACTATCAACTAAAATGGATAAGAATAAAATTTTGTTTGAATTAATTTGGTGGATTATTACTGCTATTATAGTTAGTTTGGTACTGCTACCCATTTTTAAAAACTTCCCTACTTTCCCATTTCTCATTGCCAATATTGTTTTTATAATGGCATTTGTTACGGCTACGCGCTACACCTTTTTGCTGAAATACACTTTCTTGGGTCAATCGCAAATAATTAAAATTGCGCTTGTGCTTTTATGCATCGCGTTAGTGAGTTTACTACTGTACAAGATGCAAGATTTTCAAGTGTGGGCAGCAACGGAAGATCCAAACAGATTACTTTATAAAGTTAATGAGGGCAAACGCGAATCCCTATTCAGTTACATCAAAGCAGAATATCTTTTTTTCGCCATCGGCAGCATCATCGCGCAAGTGTTCTTAACTTTCAGGCTTTTGGGTTCTATCTGGAATTTAAGAAATCGCGGGACGGTTTGAGGTTAATATGAACGCGTGTTTGAATTTTTATTTAGATTTCTTTTTTTGCCTATCTGTATCATGCTTTGAATACTGTTTTAGTGAAAACATATTGGCAGATTGGTCAGCAAATAGTTGAGTTTGAACAAAACGGAAATACTAAAGCTATTTACGGTAAAAGTATTTTAGAAAACTTATCGAAAGATTTATCTTTCCAACATGGTAAAGGTTTTAGTTTAAGTAACTTAGAGCGTATAAGACAATTTTAGATAGTTTACCCAATTAGTGCGGAGCTTCTGCACCAATTGGATTGGACACGTTTTGTAGAATTAATGAAAATTGACGACCCAATGGAACGTAGTTTTTATGAAAAGCAATCTTTAACTTGCCCTAAATTTTTTAAAAGTGAATACACCAATGCTCGACACTGAAATTATTCATTTTTTCAGAACACAATTGTATGCGTGGCATGCGTTGAATGCGCGAAAAAATATGCCTTGGTTGAAAGAACGGGACGCGTATAAAATCTGGCTTTCGGAAATTATTTTGCAGCAAACTACCGTCCAACAAGGCACGCCGTATTATTTAAAATTTGTGAAAGCCTATCCAACAGTTTTCGATTTAGCAAACGCACCAAGCGATGAAGTATTGAAAAATTGGGAAGGTTTGGGCTATTACAGTCGCGCCAGAAATTTAATATTCGCCGCAAAACAAATTGTAGCAGATTTTAATGGCGTGTTTCCAAATAATTTTGATGATATTTTAAAACTAAAAGGCGTTGGTAATTACACAGCATCTGCTATTGGGGCGTATGCTTTTAATTTGCCGCATCTCGCTATTGATGGTAACGCATATCGTGTGATGGCGCGTTTTTTTGGCATTGATGCCGTCCTCCAATCGCCTGAAGCAAATAAAATTTTCTCTAAGGTAGGCAATCAAATTTTGGACGCAAACAATAGCGCTGCATTCAATCAAGCGATGATGGATTTTGGCGCAACGCAGTGCACGCCGAGTTCCCCGAATTGTTCGCGCTGCCCATTGAATTTGAATTGCTACGCTTTTAATAACGGTGCAGTTGGTTTTCTGCCCGTAAAAAAATCGGCAGTGGCAAAAACGAAGCGATACTTTAATTATGTTGTGGCATGTGTTGGCGATTCAGTTTATATACATCAACGCACTGAAAGCGATATTTGGCGCGATTTGTACCAATTTATTCTCATCGAAACTGAAGCACCTATTGAGCAAACGCAAGAAATGACTTTTCAATATTTTGATACAAAGCTTTCAGAAATTCTTAACGGTGCTGCTTACGCCATTGAATCACGGTCAGAAAATTTTGTGCAGCAACTTACACATCGCACTGTTATTGCCACTTTCTGGGAAATAAAATTAGAAAAACAAATTGCGAGCGCACCCGATTTTATTTTAGTGAGTGAAACTGAATTACAACGTTATGCTTTTCCAAAAGTGATTTCAAATTATCTCACTAAAAATCAGAAAACGTTATTTTAATTTTTAACTTTGTCATCTTTGCGTATTACACGTTGCATCTAAAATGTTTTCAAATTCTAAGCTAATTCATTGGAAGGACTAAATACTCAGTTTCGTCGTAAAAAAAATCCGTTACCTCCGCTCGAAGTTTTATTCGAGGGCATTTGTAGTGGCGATACCGTTTTGCTGAGTCGCGCGATAACGCTTTTAGAAAGCACAATCATGACTGATAGAATATTAGCGCAACAACTTTTGGAAAAATGTCGCCTTCAAAAAAAGATGGATCCAGTTTGCCGCATCGGAATTACGGGTGTTCCAGGTGCAGGCAAAAGTACATTGATTGAATCGCTTGGATTAAGAATTTGCGCTGCGCAAAAAAAAATTGCGGTTTTAGCCATTGACCCAAGTAGTGCGCGAACTGGTGGCAGTATAATGGGCGATAAAACGCGCATGATGCAACTCGCCCTTGAACCAAACGCATTTATTCGACCAACACCAGGCGGAACAACTCTTGGTGGAGTAGCGCGCGCAACCGGCGATGCAATTTTGCTTTTAGAATCAGCTGGTTACGATTATATTATAGTTGAAACTATCGGCGTTGGACAAAGCGAAGTGAAAGTACACGCGCTGACAGATATTTTTTTATTGTTACTTTTACCGAATGCTGGCGACGATGTACAAGGTATAAAACGCGGCATCGTTGAAATGGCTGATATAGTCGTTGTCAATAAAGCGGATGGCGATTTCTTAGTTGCAGCATCACAAGCGCAAATTTTTTATCGCCACGCATTGCATTTATTTCCCACAAAAATAAAAAATTGGGAAGTGCCAGTGCTAACGTGTTCAGCACAAAATAATATAGGTGTAGATAAAATTCTCGAAACCATTATAAAATTTTTTGAGTTCAAAATTTCCAACGGCATATTATTAGAAAATCGAAAACAACAAGCTGAGCAATGGTTTTTAGAAACTGTTGAAACAGCGCTCCAAAATGATTTTTTTGCAAATGAAACCATAAAACATAATTTCAATATCCTCAAAACAAATGTCACGCAAGGTGTCATTTCGCCTTTTGAAGCAGCAGAAAAATTGATGAAACTGTACAAACAATAAAACGTTTAAAATTTCATTAAAATTACTAAAAAAAATGTTGGATACAACAAATATAGCAGACATAGACGGCATAAAGCGCAGTCACGCGATTCACGAAAAGCACGTTGAAGATTTATTAGTTGATAAGAAATTGTATTTCGATACTTTTGATCTTAAAAACTCAATGACTTATTTACTCACTGTTGAGCCAATAAAAGTTTTACATCCTTTTTTTAGTGAGCGTGCGCAGTGGCTTGTTGTTGGCGATTATCGCGGTATTGAAGCCAATTATTTAAAAACACACGCACAAAAAGTACACGCGTCTGATATATCGGATGTTTTTTTAAAAGAAGCTAACAGCCTTGGTTTAATTGATGATTTTTCTAAACAGAACGTTGAATGCCTGAGCTTTGATAACGATAGTTTCGATTACATACTTTGCAAAGAGGCGTATCATCATTTTCCGCGCGCGTATTTAGGTTTGTACGAAATGTTACGCGTGAGTAAAAAAGCTGTTTTTTTATTAGCCGAGCCACTCGATATCTCAACTAAAATACCCTTGTTGATGGCGATAAAAAATGTGTGCGATAAAATAAATCCGAACCTGATAAATAAAATTTGGAAAAATCGGTATTCTTTTGAAACGGTAGGTAACTACGTTTTTAAAGTGTCAGAGCGTGAACTTGAAAAAATTGCCATGGGAATTGCTTTGCCTTGCATGGCTGTGAAATCGTTTCAAATATTTCTTTCGCACAAACCCATTGAAGGCGCACTCGATCAACCGCCGAATGTGGCTTTTAAAAATCGCGTAGCGCGCCACGTGGGTTGGCGAAATTTTTTGGATAAAATCGGAATATTGCCGGCCAATTCCTTGAGTTGCATTTTATTTAAAATAATGCCGACCGATTCAGAACGCCTAGCTTTAGAAAAAATGGGATTTAAATTTCAGGTGTTTCCGAAAAACCCGTATGCTTAATGCGCTTTAAAAACCTCGTAGATTTTTAAAAACCTACGAGGTTTAATTAGTGGACTACTGAACCTCAACAACTTTTATTTTAAAAACTAAAATAGAATTGCCAAGAATAATAATTTTCCCGTCGTCTAAAGGTGTTGCGCCGTAACCTAATCGCGACGGTAGAAGGACAGTGCTTTCACTTTTGTTTTTCATCAGTTTAATGCTTTCTTCCCAACCTGCAATAACTTTCCCTTCACCGACGATAAAACTAAAAGGCGTTTTGCCAAAATTTGAATCGAACACTTTTCCGTCTAAAAAACTGCCTTCATAAAAAACCGAAACTTTCTGACCATTCGTAATTTTTGCACCACTGCCCGATTTGTTTACAACCACGCGCGCGCCACTCGGTGTTTTTTCAATTTT
>JAYVVO010000281.1:0-4724 GCA_043786955.1 Saprospiraceae bacterium | reverse complement strand
CCGGGTACATTTAAAAAATTAGACATTGAACAACCATTAGCATCGGTCAAAGTTACGTTGTAACCACCCTGCGCTAAAGTTTGAGTTGTTCCTGTTTTGCCTGAACCCCATGCGAAAGCATAAGGTGTAACGCCGCCAGTTCCAGTAGCGGTAATAGAACCACCGTTACAAACGTCTGCAAATTTAAACGTTGTGTTCACTTGTGATGGTTCAACAATCGTTACAGAACTTGTTGCTGTTTTATTAGCTGCGTCAGTGACAGTGATAGAAAAAGTACCTTTATTCAAACCGAATAAATTACTTCCGGCGCTGCCGTTGCTCCATGCATAAGTGTAAGGCGGTAAACCGCCGGTTGCCGTAGCAGATGCAGTACCGTTCGTATAGCCAAAACATCTTGGATCAGTTTTGGTTACAGAAATAGAAAGTTGTGCACTAACGGAGAGCGTAAAGAAAAGTATCGAAAACGCGATACTGCTTATACGCATTTGGGCGACTTTACTAACGTAAAGTCGTAAGTTGGTGAATGCCATAGTCTTGAGTTTGTTGATAAGTAAAATTAAACTAAATCTAAAAATTTAAAGCGTTTAAAAAATATGTTTAGGAGTAAATTTACGTTATTTATGTGGCTTTGCACCACGTAAATAAAATTTCTGTACAAATTAATGACTTTTTTTTGAATAATCAAAATAATTATTCTTGTTCAAACAAACATTTTTTTATGATGTTACAAAAATTAATATTGAATTCATCAAAACTAATTATATTTGGTTATAAAATGCCGTTTTAATTGGCACAAAAATTTCATTCAAACAAAATCCTGAATTTAAAGGAAGAAAAATCTTACTTTTTTTTCTGCAAATATTGACTATGCGATCAATTCTACTCAGTTTATTTTTATTTTTTTCTTTTACTTCAATTGTTAAAAGTCAGGTGAATTTTATTCATCAAGACTCTGTGTTTGCGCGTTCAAGCAATTGCCTTCTCGGAATTTACGCGTGTATAGATAGTTTTCAGTACGAAGATTTAAACAAGTATAATTTTTTTTTAAACAACGCGCCATATTCTTCAGCAAATATTAAGTATTGCCGATTTGATTCTATTTTCGGCTATTCCTATTTTTTCTTGAAAGGTAAAACGCCGCCCTTTACGCTCACCAATTGGATTGTCAATAATCGCGTTTTCAACTTTACTTTCAGCGATTTAAATGTTCTCAAAGATTCCATGCGCCGTTGGACAACCGCAACACCCAACTGGATTTATAACGCAGACAATGCGCTCATTTACCAAATTAATTCTAGTTCCATTAATTTGCCAGCGCAAGTTATAACGAGCATCAACGGAACAGTGCGCGATACTGTCGGTTTAAATCGCGGAATTTTATATCAAGGTGCGCGCTTAAACGTAACGTCGGGAATTAATAAATTCATCGTACAGCGTAAGTCGGATAATATTTCTGACACTGTTATTATTGCAGCGTCGTGTTTTTCGCCGCAACCTAAATACGTACGCTTCACACTGAGTGCTGATTCGGCTCAAACTTTTTGCACCGATACAACCAATTTCATTGCGCGCATAAAAAGCATTGAAAATATTTGTCCGAAGAACGATATCATTCTTAAAATAACGGCACTCTATAAATCGTGCGTCAGTTATAAAGCGATTGGCACAGGGACAGATACGCTATGTCTAAAAGTTTGTGACGCACTCGGCTTTTGCGATACGACGCAACTTATAGTCACCGTTTTAGCTAAAAATCAAGTTGGGTTAAAGTTTCACATTTTAGATTCGGTGTATGTTGACAGCATTAAACAGCGTTGCGACGTACTCATTCCACAAGGCACATTAACAGTGCGCCAAAGCTTAACTTTTAGTAGCCCCTTAAACGCAAAATTTAATTTAGACGGGAATACAAACTGTATCACTTTTTCTGGTGTGAATGCAGGTTTAGATTCCATCGGTGTGCGTATTTGTAACGGAAATATTTGCGACACAACCATTCTTGTTATTAAAGTGCTTCAAAAAGTGGTTTATAAAAGTAGGAAATACTTTTATGCCGATAGTATCGGCATTGATAGCACGGCTAAAGTATGCTTAAATTTGCCACAGCAAACTTCCAGCATTACAAAATTTAATAATTATTGCAGCGGCAATAGCAAAGGCAATGTTAATTTCACGACGGATGACGTGCGTCAATGTGTTTTTTATTCTGGCACAAAAGTTGGTAATGACACGGCTTGTTTTCAATTGTGTAATAATTTAGGTGTTTGCGACACGTCGTATTTCTATATTACGGCGTTTACGCGAAAAGTTGACACTATTCCTGTTGTCACCTCGTCTCATGTTGATACTTTAAAAATAAAAATTAACCAATCGGTAAGTTACTGTCCTGATACTTCGCGACTTCGCAATTCACCTATTAAAAGTATAGGTTATTGCGAATTAAGTAATTACGATAACGTCAGTATTGGGTTTGATACAACAAAAAAATGCGTTAAAATAAAAGGGGTAAAAGTGGGTGTTGATACTTTTTGTCTTATTTTGAAAAATCAAGTAGGTTTCAGCGACACCACGCGCTTGTTTGTAAAAGTTTCAGCTGATACAGTGCGTACACAGGTGCGATATGATTCAGTTAATATTTTTGTAAACGACAACGTTAATTACTGTTATACCGATAGTAGTTTTTTGGGCGCAAAAATAGATACATTTTACAACAGCTGTCCGACACGTATTACAGGCTCGAGCCAAATAACCCAAACGATCGGCACGCGTTGTTTTAAAATTCAAGGATTGATTGCAGGTTCTGATACAATTTGTCTGCGTACTTGCTCATTCAAAACCAATTTGTGCGATTCTGTTATCGTTTTCATTAATGTTCGAGTGAGGGAAATTCCTAAACCAACTAAAATAGATTCTGTAAAAGTAAGTATTTTTGGCAATGCAACCTATTGCTTGAATAATTTGCAAACTGGGACGGTACTAAGTTTTTGTAGCACCATTGATACAAAGAAATCCACCAAAATTATTAAAAACAATTGTATTAGTATAACAGGCAATGCAGCGGGGAAAGATACGATTTGCGTTACAACGTGTAAACCTTCGGGCGTTTGCGACACCACCAAATTATTTATAACTGTGGCTGCCGATACTGTTAAAGCGGGCTCGCACCAAAAAAATCTCATCATAAAAATTGGAACAGATACTTTAATTTGTCTCGACACTACGGTATTGCGAAGTCCAATTGATACTTTTTTTGATAACTGCCCTGGATTAAATGGTTTGTATGCGCGTATTTCGCCAAAAATATTTTCGCGTTGCATAGATATTAAAGGTGTTCGCGCTGGCACAGATACGGCTTGCTATGTTATTTGTAATAAAGCACGTACTATTTGTGATACTACAATTTTTGTGGTGACGGTTTTAGATACAGCATTCATAAATTTGCACGCTTTCGATGATTTTGATACGACTCGATTGAATCGAATAAAAGAAGTGGATGTATACGCGAATGATTCTTTAGGTGGGAAAATTCCGACCTCACTCACCATTATTACGCCACCCACTAAAGGCACTGCAACGGTTATATCCATCACAAAGGGTTTTATTAATTACGAAACGTCAAGCTCGCCCCAATCGTGCGGCATAGATAATTTCCGTTACCGCGTTTGCAACGGCACAACGTGCTCAGAAGCTACGGTTACAATTTATGTACAATGTGCCGATTCGTTGTTTGTTTACAACGCTATCTCGCCCAATGGCGATGGTATTAACGATAATTTTGTGATTGATGGTTTGCAAAATTATACCGACAACACGCTCCTCATATTCAATCGTTGGGGAAACCAGATATTTAAAACCGTAAATTATCAGAACGATTGGCAAGGACAATGGAATGGCAGTGAATTGCCCGATGGCACCTATTTTTTCTTTCTTTACGATAACACAAAAAATATTTTGTTAAAAAACGGCTATATTCAAATTAATCGTTAGGTTTTAGCATAATTTTTAAAACATGGCATAATTTTTTTCTTAGATATAATACGTAAATTTAGAAAAATAATTCTTAGTTTTGAGCGCGATTTTTTACATAACCAACGCTACTATTGAGTTTATTTTTAAAAACGTACAGACGTTGCATGCAACGACTCTATCGAGATAACACATCCTTATTTGGTTCCTTCAAACGGAACACAAACTACACACTTTAAAAACTTGTATTGACGCAGCTTTTTGCGGCTGTACTTTAATTTTTTAAAACTTTATCATACGATGAGAAAAAAAATCGCACTTTTTGCTCTGTTGTCGTGGTCTGTTTTAGCGCAAGCGCAACAAGATCCCATGTTCACTAACTATTTATTTAATGCCTTAACGTTCAACCCAGCTTATGCCGGTTCCAACGAGCATTTAACCATCAACGCGCTCAATCGCAACCAATGGGTTGGCATTGACGGTGCACCAGTTACACAAACTGTTACAATTCACACGCCACTGAAAGGTGACAAAGTGGGTTTAGGATTTAGTTTGGTAAACGACAAAATTGGTCCGACCAACACACTCGATTTAGCTGTGTCGTACGCTTACCGAATTCCAGTAGGAAAAAATGCAAAACTTAGTATTGGTTTGCAAGGAAGCTACAACAACAATCGCTCAGATTGGTCGCAACTAACTATTCAAAGTCCTGACGATGCTTTTAAGTACAACATCAGTTCTTGGAAACCAAATTTTGG
>JAYVVO010000280.1:0-4729 GCA_043786955.1 Saprospiraceae bacterium | reverse complement strand
CTATCCCGTATTTCGATGTCTATTGGGATTCGCGCGGTGCTGATTCAACAGAATTTATAAAAAATTTAGATTCGCTCTCTTATTTTTTGTCTGTCAGTATGGGTACAGAATATACGGCGCAAGCGTGGCGCGATTTCCTTTTCGCACAACGCTTTACTTATCACACGCAATACGTACCGATAGTAAAAGGTTTAACGCCTTATCAGTTGCAGCAAATAAAAACGTTTCCTATTTTCAAAAATCGCGCTGCGGATGGTGGCGTAATCGTCGTACGCGATAATAAACGCGAGCATCCGTTTAAAATGTTGGCTTTGCGAACGCTCGGTTATGTAAAAGAAGGTGTAAATCCTGTGGGTTTGGAAGGGCGGTACAATAATGTTCTGAGTGGCGACACTGCGAAAGTTTTGATGCGCAAACTTTCTGCCGATACATACATTCCTGTCAATGATTTAACCGATATAGAACCCAAACATGGAATTGATATTGTGACAACGATTGATGCCAACGTGCAAGAGATTGCACAAACAGCATTGGTGCGTTCTCTCGAACGTTATCAGGGTGAGCACGGTTGCGCGATTGTGATGGAAGTGAAAACAGGAAAAATTAAAGCGATTGCCAACATCGGTAGAACGGAAGATAATAAAAATTGGACAGAAGATTATAATTACGCGATCGGTTCAGCAATCGAACCGGGTTCAACTTGGAAACTCGCTTCAATGCTCGCGCTTTTAGAAGACGACGCGGTTAAATTAACGGACACAGTTGATATTCGCGACGGCTCAATAACTTATTACGATCAAGAATTAGTTGACCATGAACGCGCTTCGAAAAGATTAGTTACGGTACGCGAAGCATTTGCAGCTTCGTCGAATGTTGGTATATCGCAATTGGTTTTCAGATATTATAAAGATAAACCTAAGGCTTACATTAAACATCTCAAAGATTTTTTATTAACTGTGCCGACAGAAATTGAAGTTCCAGGTGAAGCAACGCCGTACATCAAAAATCCCGATGACGTGAATAGTCAATGGAGTGGAATAACTTTACCTTGGATGAGTATTGGTTATGAATTGCAAATTACGCCGTTGCAATTATTGACTTTTTACAATGCCGTCGCGAACGATGGCGAAATGATGAAACCGTATTTAGTAACCGAGTCGCAAAAATATGGTGAAACCGTCCTGAGTTATAAACCCACTGTTTTAAAGCGGCGCATCGCTACAAAAAATTCAATTGAGCAAGCTAAATTACTTTTAGAATCGGTCGTAGAATTTGGAACAGCTAAGGCTCAGCGCAGCAAAGAATATAAATTTGCAGGCAAAACAGGCACGGCGCAACTGAATTATTCAAAAGAAAAAAATAAAAACCATAGTGGAGGTTATCAAGGTTCGTTTGTGGGTTATTTCCCCGCCGAAAATCCGATGTACTCTTGTCTCGTTATGGTGTCGAAACCGAAATCTGGATTTTATGGCGGCATTGTAGCTGCGCCTGTGTTTCGAGAAATTGCCGATAAACTTATGGCGAGTAACGTGGCGTTGAGCGAGCCGTTAAACAATGTTGGCAAACCTGTTTTGACAGCATCCGATTTGCCACGCACGGGTGGATTAAAATCGGATATTTTAAAAACGATGCAAACCATGCAACTCAAGCACGAAATTTTACCAGCCACAGGCACTGCTTGGGCAAACATTGTTCCTAAAAATGATACTATTTTTGTTAATCCGCGCTCGGTGAACACCAAAAAAATGGTGCCTTCTGTCGTTGGTTTGGGTTTAATGGATGCGCTGTATTTGTTAGAAAATCGCGGATTGCACGTGCAGTTTAGTGGTTACGGTAAAGTTGTTTCGCAATCGCTTAATCCTGGCATTCAAATTTTAAAACCTGAGACAATTTTGTTGAAATTAGAATGAGTTTAAGACTTTCAATTCCAAATTACAGACAAAAAGAAATACGTTGGATAGCCAACTTTATTTTCAATGAGATGCTGGGTATTGAAATAGATATCGAAGTATCGAACGAAAATGTTTTTATTTTAAGCGATGGCGATAAATCCATTCACATTGCGAACATTTTTTTTTCTAAAACACTAACAAATTGGTTGGCTTTAGAATCGTTACCAACACAACCACTCAAAGTTTGGCAACCGATTAATTTTCCTAATTTTCCTAACTTTCTCATCAATTCTGAATTACCAATAATTTTTGGCGATTCAAGTTTTTCGAGTTCCGAAAATTCCATCGCAGTAGGTTTGGACATTTTTGGTTCGGCTTTTTTTATGCTCTCGCGTTACGAAGAACTTGTGATTGCGGAGCGCGACCAATACGATAGATTTCCAGCCGCTGCATCGTTAGCGCAAAAAGAAAATTTTTTATCGCGACCTATTGTTGATGAGTATGTAGAAATTTTGCGACAGTGCATCAAAAAATTATTTCCTAAAACTATACTCCAAAATAAAAAAGGCAAAGTTTTAGTCACTTGCGATGTGGATGCACCGTACGATCCCGCGCTAAAAAATTATCTTTTTCTTTTAAAAGAAATTAAAATTGATATTTTTAAACACAGAAATTTTAAAGTTGCGGCGAAGCGATTTATCAATTTTTTTGCAAGTGGATTCGGAAATTATACTTTCGATCCGAATAATACTTTTGATTGGTACATGGAAGTTTGTGAAAAAAATGGACATACCGCAGCATTCTATTTTATTCCTGATAATACAGCGGGTAAGATTGACGGCTGCTATAATTTGAATGAAAAGTACATTGAGAATTTAATTAAAAAAATTACTTCTCGTGGACACGAAATTGGAATGCACGCCAGTTTTAACACTTACGACAATCCAGAGCAATTAAAAAAAGAACGCCAAATACTTTCTGATACTTGCAGAGCCCTTGGAATTGCACAGAAAATAATGGGCAATCGTCAACACTTTTTGCGATTCAATCTTCAACAAACGCCAAACCATTTAGAGCAAGCAGGATTTGAATACGATACAACAGGAGGTTTCGCGGATGCAATTGGTTTCCGATTTGGCACGTCGCATACTTTTTCGATGTGGAATTGGATAACGAATGAAGGTATGAAGCTTAAACAAAAACCATTAATCCTAATGGAAGTTACTGTTTTCAATTACATGAAGCTGGATTGCAATGTGGCGACTTTACAAAAATTAAAAAATCTAAAAATAAATGCGCTACGCTTTGGTGGCGATTTCACTTTGCTTTGGCACAACGATAAATTTTTTACGCCCCAAGATAAAGCATTTTTTGAATCACTTATTTCTTCTTCGGTTTAGATTCTTTTTCGCGCAACGCATCTTGCGTTAATACGTCGTACGTTCCCATGCGTTCATATTTTTTTACACGCTCATTCACCAAAACATCAGTTGGCAACAGCATCAATTCATCCAAAGATTTTTTGAGCCACATTTTTAGCGTGTGCGCCGTTTCTGCAGGTGCAGTGTGCGCTCCAGCGAGCGGTTCAGGAATTATGCCATCTATGAGACCAAACGAATACATATTTTCGGCGGTGAGTTTCAAAACTTCGGCAGCGCGCTCTTTATATTCCCAAGTATGCCACAGAATAGATGAGCAACTTTCGGGTGAGATAACAGAGTACCACGTATTTTCGAGCATAAAAACTCGATCACCGAGCGCAATCCCAATCGCACCACCCGATGCACCTTCACCAATAACAACAGCCACCAACGGCGTTTTAAGTTGTGCCATCTCAAATAAATTGCGCGCAATCGCTTCTGCTTGTCCGCGTTCTTCGGCTTCGATACCTGGATTTGCACCCGGCGTATCAACCAAACAAATAACAGGATAACCAAAACGTTCCGCTAATTTCATCAAGCGCAACGCTTTTCTATAACCTTCTGGATTTGCCATGCCAAAATTGCGATACTGACGCATCTTCGTGTTGCTTCCTTTCTGATGACCGAGAATAACCACCGTCCGACCTGCTAATTGCGCAATGCCACCCACAATCGCTTTATCGTCGGCAAAAGTTCTATCGCCATGAAGCTCGATAAAATTATCGCACATCGTTTCAATATAATACAGCGTGTAAGGTCGTTCTGGATGACGGCTCAACTGCACTTTATCCCAACCAGAAAGATTGGAATAAATTTCTTTTATTTTATCTTTTATTTTGCGCTCCAACTCTTCGCGCATCGGCGCAATATCCACATCGCCCTGCTCACCAATTTGCATTACTTTATCAAGTTGCTGATAGAGCGTCTCTAAAGGTTTTTCAAAATCTAAAAAAGTCATACTGAATTACTTGAAACTTCACGTGTTTTGAAAATAAGTCGTCAAAAATAAGTCGCAGAAACGGTTTGTAGTGCATCAGAAAAAAAATAATGTCTTTTTTCTAAAAAAGTTTGCCGATTTAATACAAACGGATTACTTTTGCGCCACTATTGTAAAATAGATGTTTTGGAATGGTAGTTCAGTTGGTTAGAATACGTGCCTGTCACGCACGGGGTCGCGGGTTCGAGTCCCGTCCGTTCCGCAAAAGGTTGTCTTAATGGCAACCTTTTTCATTTTATGAATGCACCGCAAACGCTCAGTTTTTGGGAGCGCGCCACATTTTTCGCTCCTTTCGATTTTGTTGTCATTGGTTCTGGTATCGTAGGATTAAATACAGCACTCACGCTGCGCGAAAAAAATAAAAAAGCGCGTATCGCTATCGTAGAGCGCGGCGTTTTGCCTTCTGGTGGAAGTACGCG
>JAYVVO010000279.1:0-1550 GCA_043786955.1 Saprospiraceae bacterium | reverse complement strand
CGATAATTTGGTTCAGAAACGATTTAAGGCTTCATGATAATCAGGTTTTGCGTGAAGCTTTGCGAAATGCTGAAGAAATTATTCCCGTTTATATTTTTGATGAGCGCATTTTTAAAGGGGAAACAACTTTTGGTTTCCCTAAAATAGGAAAATTTCGCACGCAATTTATTATCGAATGTATAGAAGATTTGCGTAAAAACTTAGCTGCGCGTGGTTCTAGACTCATAGTGCGCGTAGGTAAGCCTGAAGAAATTCTTTACGATATAGCCAAGCAAGCCCAAACTTCTTGGGTGTTTTGTAACCGCGAACGAACGAATGAGGAAGTGCTGGTGCAGGATGCTTTAGAAAAAAAACTATGGCAAATTGGACAAGAAATACGCTATGAACGTGGAAAAATGTTGTACTACACTGCTGATTTACCTTTTCCGATTTCGCAAACACCAGAAATTTTTACTAATTTCAGAAAAGAAGTTGAACGCATTACACCTGTTCGAGAGCCATTAGTAACTCCTGAGAAAATTCCTTCATCAACTTTTAATATACAAGATGGCATTATTCCAACCATCCAAGATTTTGGTCATGAAGCATTTGAAACAGATGCTCGCGCTGCGATGAAACTTAAAGGTGGCGAAACTGAAGGTTTAGCGCGATTAAAATATTATCTCTGGGATTCGAACCTGATTAAAACATACGAAGAGACGCGCAACGGACTCATCGGCGGCGATTACTCGAGTAAACTTTCGGCATATCTTGCATCTGGTTGTCTTTCACCCAAAAGAATATACCATGAACTAAAAAAATATGAGCGCGAACGCGGCGAAAACAAATCAACTTATTGGTTGTTTTTTGAACTCTTGTGGCGCGATTATTTCCGCCTAGTGGGAAAAAAATATGGAAGTGCTATTTTTCAACTCGGTGGATTGAGTGGTAAAATTGAAAAATCTTGGCGCGTAGATGAAAACATATTTAGTCTCTGGGCAGAAGGGAACACGGGTATTCCTTTTATTGATGCTAATATGCGCGAGTTAAACGCTACGGGTTTTATGTCTAATCGCGGCAGACAAAACACTGCGAGTTTTTTGGTAAAAGATTTAAAAATTAATTGGATCATGGGTGCGGAATGGTTTGAAAGTCAACTTATTGATTACGACCCGTGCAGTAATTATTGCAACTGGCTATACATTGCCGGTGTGGGTAGCGATCCACGCGAGAATCGCTATTTCAACATTTTAACCCAAGCGCAACGCTACGATCCGACAGGTGAATACATAAAATTGTGGCTACCCGAACTCGCTAAAGTACCTGTCGAAAAAATTCACCGCCCCGATGTGTTAAGTTTTGAAGAACAAACGCGCTTTCAAGTAAAACTCGGCGCGCAATATCCAAAAGCAGCGATACAAACAGCGAAGTGGGTTTAAAAAGTGAAAAGTGAAAAGTGATTGTAGGGTCACATATTTATGCCCAAAATGAAAAATGTAAACATCGTAGGCTTGACCAAATTATACCCATACCATTTATGGCGTGGTAAAAGCAAAAGTGCAGATACATAA
>JAYVVO010000278.1:0-4741 GCA_043786955.1 Saprospiraceae bacterium | reverse complement strand
TTTTTTGCTAAAATATTATTTTTTACTAAATACTCCGCAATTTGAACGGCATTGGTAGCGGCGCCTTTGCGCAAGTTATCGGCTACAATCCACATGTTTATGGTTTTGGGTTGCGTTTCGTCGCGACGGATGCGCCCAACAAAAACTTCATCGCGGTTGTGTGCAAAAAGTGGCATTGGATAAATTTGCTCCGCAATATTATCTTGAACGATAACGCCTTCTTCATTTTCTAAAATATGGCGCACTTCTTCGAGCGTAAATTCGTTTTCAAATTCAATATTTACAGCTTCCGAGTGTCCGCCAATAACGGGAACACGGACTGTTGTTGCTGTTAATTTAATAGAATCATCGCCCATAATTTTTTTAGTTTCGTTCACCATTTTCATTTCTTCTTTGGTGTAGCCATTTTCTAAAAAAGAATCTATTTGCGGAATTAAATTTAAATCAATTGGATACTTGTAGGCTTTTTGCGCGCCATGATTTCCCTCGCGCTCATTATAAAGTTGATCAACAGCTTTCACTCCTGTACCTGTTACAGACTGATAAGTGCTGACAACCACGCGCTTAATTTTATATTTAGCGTGTAGCGGTTTTAAAACCACCACCATCTGTATAGTAGAGCAATTCGGATTAGCTATAATTTTATCGTTAACGGTTAAAATGTGCGCGTTGACTTCTGGCACAACCAATTTTTTGGTATCATCCATACGCCAAGCCGAAGAATTATCAATAACAGTTGTTCCAACTTCTGCAAATTTTGGCGCCCACACTAACGATGTGTTACCACCCGCAGAAAACAAAGCAATATCAGGCTGCATAGAAATTGCAGTTTCCATTCCTACAACCCCAATTTTATTTCCTTTAAAAGAAATCTGTTTGCCAATACTTTTTTCCGAGGCTACCAGAATTAATTCTGAGACAGGAAAATTTCTTTCTGCTAATACTTTCAATATTTCACTACCAACTAAACCTGTTGCGCCGACTACTGCTACTTTCATGATATAAATTAATTAATTTTGCAAATAAACCTCGTAGGTTTTTAAAACCTGAGAAGTTTGAAGTACAAAAATAGAACCTATTTATTTCTGAAAAGAATTTTTTTACGATAATGCTTTTAAAACCGTGTCAATTAGTTTGCTTTTTCATTTTGGTGAGCTCATTTTTATTTACAGACGCAAAAAGTCAAAATATTTTGCCCTACGATATTTTGATCAGCGAGGTAATGGCAAATCCGGATCCATCGAACGGCGTAACACCGGTTGAATACATAGAGCTGTATAATCGTTCCACCAAAATTTTAAATTTATACAATTGCGTTTTGTTTAACGGTAAATCAACGACGACTTTACCCAAATACGTTTTAAAACCGAACGCGTATGTCGTTATTTATGGATTTATTTCTGGTCTGAACTATACAAGTTTTGGTCGCGATACATTGCCTGTTCAGAAACTTATCGCAATTAATAATGTAACCGATACTTTAACTTTTATCAGTGCGGACGGTAAAATTATTGATGCTATGGGTTTTGTAAAAGATACTTACGGTGATTCGCACAAATCACAAGGTGGTTTTTCGTTGGAGCGCGCTAATCTGTTTAATCCATGCGCACGCAATTCTTTCATCGCAACAGAAAATGTTTTAGGTGGAACACCTGGCGCAATAAATTCTATAATCGATAGTAGCTCTGAAAGAATTCAAATTCAAGACGCTTTTTTTACGGATGATAAAACTTTAAAAATAAATTTTACCGAATCTGTTGATTCGGCAAGTGGTGTTGCAGCCGAGCGATATAGTATTTCGCCGTCACTTAAAATAAAAAACATTCTACTCAATTTACCGCTACGCGATGCGGTTTTACTTAAATTTGATAGCGCGGTAGATAAATCGAAAGTGTATCAGTGCATTATTAAATCGGAATTAAAAGATTGCGCCAACCATTTAATGCTTAAAGCCGATACTGTTTCAGTGGCGTTTGGTAAATCGCCTGAAGTAGGTGATATAATAATAAATGAAATTCTTTTCGATCCAGAAAGTTATGGTGCGCGATTTATCGAACTTTATAATCGGAGTGCGTTTCCACTTTCATTGAACGGATTAAAAATTGGCGACATCGAGCGAAACGATATTGTTTCTATCAATAGCACTGCAAATATTTTATCGAAAGGTTATTTAGTTTTAACCCCTAAACCCGATTACGCTATAAAACGTTATGGCGTAAAGGCTTCCGATGCTAAGTACGTACTTAAAAATACTTTGCCGACTTGGTATTATAAGTACGGAAATGCCTCGCTTTTCAAAGAAGAGGGTGCATCTAAAATTATATTCGATAGCGTTAATTATTCAACGGCAATGCACAATGCTTTATTAGCCAACGTATCAGGCGTTTCTTTAGAACGAATTAATCCCGATGCGCTCACAAGCGATAGAAATAATTGGCTTTCGGCTGCTGCTGCTTATTACGGAACGCCTGGCAAAAAAAATAGCCAATTCCGAGAATTGAATAGTTTAATGCCTGAAAACACCCAGTTTTTTTTTGAAAAAGATATATTTTCTCCCGACGGTGATGGTTACGACGATATTTTACGACTCAACTATCAAAACTTAAATGTAGGAGATGTTGTAAGTATCAATGTTTACGATATTCAAGGTGGGTTGATAAAAACTTTGGTTCAAAATTACAACGTAGGCGAAAGCGGTTTTTTAAATTGGGAAGGCGATACAAACACAGGTGCACGCGCTGTTTCCGGATTTTATTGGCTACGCATAGAAATAAATAATTTCAAGCGCGGCAGTCAAATTTTAAAAAAAGTTTGTACGCTTTACAACAAATTTTAAGCACAACGTATGAATGCAAAAATACTTGACTAAATTTGCCTAATGAAAGCCCTTACTTATTACATAAAAGCAAATCCCCGTTATTCAATAGTAACATTCTTGTTTGTTTCAAGCGTGGCTTTTTGCATTTTTGCTCCTCGCCTACTCGATATTGAGCCATTCTCGAAATATTCCGTTCAAATAACGGTGGGTTATTGGCTCGTGGGCTTAATTTTTCTGATGCTGCATAAATTTAGGTATATGCTTCTCAGTTTTGCTTGTTCAGCTACCATGTGCTTATTCTTACAAATTTTTATTACGCCATCAACCACACCTACAGCATCAGTAACACAAGAACCTATCATTAAAATTGGTCAATTTAATTTAGGCGATAGTAAAAGTAATCCGAATGAAACGCTTAGAGCGATCAAAAAAACGAATGCTGATATTATATCGCTGCAAGAAGTTTCATTTGATTGGTATAAACAAATTGAAGATAGCTTGAAAGAAAATTATCCTTACCATTGTAAACTCGACAATGCCGACATTTACAGTATTGATATTTACAGTCGCTATCCATTCGAAAGATGCGATACCATTTTGTGTAGCAGTGTACCAATTTTAGCATTGCGCTTTCGTAACAATTATATCGGTGGTCAGTTTTTTATTATCAGCACCTACATTGCACCGCCATTATACAAGATGGCTTTGCAGGTGGGGAAAATGCAACTTGATTCCATTTCAGATTATTGTGTGCGTCAAAAATCGCCCGCCATTATTTTAGGCGATTACAATTTGCACACCACTTCACCGCAAATAATGTATTTTAGAGAAAAAGCACACATCATTGATTCTCGAAAAGGCTACCGATTAGAGCGCGACGACGGGCACATTTCCTTGTTTGATATTCCGACCGATTATATTTTTCACTCGCCCCACTTTAACTGTATTAGTTTTAAAACAGTAGATGGACCGAGCAGAGAACATCTCGGTATTTATGGCGAATACCAAATTAATGCCGATTCTATTAAACGACCTACAACTTTTAAAGAAGGTGGTTTTCTTATTCCGAAAAAAAATAAAATGAAAAAATGAAAAAGTTTTTTCTTAATCGCATGAATAGTTTTTATTTCGCCATTCGCGGCATTTTTTTATTTTTTGAGGAAGGTGTTCACGCCAAAATTCACGGCATTGCCACCATTGTAGTTATTTTTTTAGGATTTTATTTTAAAATTTCTCAGAGCGAATGGCTTTCTCTTTTATTGGTTTGTGCGCTGGTTATTTGCGCCGAAGCTGTAAACACTGCTATCGAAAAACTCACCGATATTGTTTCTCCGACACACAGTAAGCAAGCAGGTTTTGTTAAAGATGTGGCAGCAGGCGTGGTTTTAATTGCCGCGATGTTTGCCTTTGTAATTGGGTTAATTATTTTTCTACCAAAAATATTGTAAGTGCTGTCTTGAAAAAGATTAACATTTTTTAATACAAAACTGTTAAGTTTTAAAAACATAACAGCTTTGACTTTTAATTGAAATGTATATTTTAAAAATCTTCATCATCATCTTCGTCGTTATTTCTGCGACCGCGTCGTTTTGATGGCGAAGCATAATCGTCGTCATCATCATCGCTATCATCAGCAACAGTTTCATCTTGTTCCTTGATGCCATCTAAATCAAGTTCATCTAAATTTAAACTATCGGCTACCGGCAATGGCTTATCTTCGTCTATATCATCTTCATCGCGCACACTCGACGCTCGCGTATCCGTGACAGTGACGCGCACTAAATAATATTGGTCATCCGTTTCAAACGGAAGTGCCATCACACGCTCACCTTTTGGCGTTGTGTAGGAAATTAATTTGTGTGAAAATCCATTCGGATATTCTGCTTTTATAGCTGCCTGAATTTCTTTTGGTAGCTTTAAATA
>JAYVVO010000277.1:0-1560 GCA_043786955.1 Saprospiraceae bacterium | reverse complement strand
TTTTCGGAAAGCAATGAACCTAAATCGAGCGATTCGCCAACTTTATTGAGCGTGTGGCGTTTAACAATTTTTGAGCGCATTTTTGTTAAGAAACCTTCATCGCTGCTCGGATATTTACAAAATAAATATTCTGCTACAATAGAACCCAAAACAGCATCGCCGAGATATTCTAAACGTTCATTATTTTGGCTGACAACCGCGCCATTTCTATCGTTATTACCTGACTTGTGAAAAAACGCTTGCTTATACAACCCGACGTGAACGGGCACAAATCCTAAAACCGTTTCTAAACGGCGGACAAAATACTTATCTTTAGACAAGCGAAGATTATAAAACTTTTTTACGTTACTGAAAACCACGGTTGCTTATTAGTAGTACCAATTTTAAATTCCAATTCAAATTTGAGTGATGTAGTTTGTAGCGTTTCTGTGTTGCGGTAATAATTAGATAAAAGAACTATTCATTCCGAAGAGCAAAGAAATAAAAAAGAAACTATTTTATTCTATTCTTTGAAAAAAGTTTTTACTTAAAATCGTAAAAGGGGATAATTTTTTGTGCTAATACCAATTTTGCTATTCAATATGTATAACTTAGAGCAATTCCGATGGGTGTGAGAAATCGAGTTTGCGCAATTTTGGTGCAGCAAACCATGCGACTGCTACAACTATTAATGTCATAACGCCACCAAAAACAACGGAAGGAATTAAACCCATGTACCGCGCAGCCACGCCCGATTCAAACGCGCCTAATTCATTGGATGAACCAACAAAAAGTGCGTTTACCGCTGAGACGCGACCGCGCATTTCATTAGGCGTATATTTTTGCACAATCGTTCCGCGAACAACCATGCTGATGTTATCGAAAAAACCTGTACCTGCCAACATAATAATTGAAAACCAAAAATTTTGGCTGATACCAAACAGTATAGTACAAATTCCGAAACCACTAACAGCACCTAATAATAAATAACCTGCATTGTGTTTTATTGGGTTATACGCCAAAATTCCCGACATCAACAACGCACCGAGTGCGGGTGCCGTGCGCATAAAACCCAAACCTTCAGGACCGAGAAATAAAATATCTTTAGCGTAAGCAGGAAGCATTGCCACAGCACCGCCAAATAAAACGGCGAACATATCGAGCGCGAGCGAGCCTAAAATGAGTTGGCGCGCAAATACAAAATGTAAACCTTCTTTAATTTTTGAAATAAAAGTTTCACCTTCCGATTTATCTTTCTGTGCGACGGGATAATTTTTGGTGCGACTGATAAAAAATAAACCATTTAGGAGTAAAACTAAAATTGTGAAGTACGCTAAATTTGCATTTCCACTTAAAGCATACAATAAACCACCGATAGCCGGTCCGCCAATATTTGCCAAATGCCAACTCGTGGTGTTCCAGGTTGATGCGTTTACAAACATTTCGGGTGGAATGAGTTGCGAAGCAAACGACGATTGGGCCGGACCTAAAAAGCCGCGTACAAATCCCGTCAATCCAATGATTGTGTAAACTATTCCAAGCCCGTTTAATTTTAAAAAAGATTCAAATTGCGTTGTGATA
>JAYVVO010000276.1:0-1560 GCA_043786955.1 Saprospiraceae bacterium | reverse complement strand
TTTTCGGAAAGCAATGAACCTAAATCGAGCGATTCGCCAACTTTATTGAGCGTGTGGCGTTTAACAATTTTTGAGCGCATTTTTGTTAAGAAACCTTCGTCGCTACTCGGATATTTACAAAATAAATACTCTGCCACGATAGAACCCAAAACAGCATCGCCGAGATATTCTAAACGCTCATTATTTTGGCTGACAACTGCACCATTCCTATCGTTATTACCAGACTTGTGAAAAAAGGCTTGCTTATACAATCCCACATGAATAGGTACAAATCCTAAAACCGCTTCTAAGCGGCGGACAAAATACTTATCTTTAGATAAGCGTAGATTATAAAATTTTTTTAAGTTACTGAAAACCACGGTTGCTTATTAGTAGTACCAATTTTAAATTCCAATTCAATTTTGAGTGGTGTAGTTTGTAGC
The DNA here is from genome assembly GCA_043786955.1 of Saprospiraceae bacterium. GTDB lineage: Bacteria > Bacteroidota > Bacteroidia > Chitinophagales > Saprospiraceae > JAAFJT01. Next base: position 1,138 of record JAYVVO010000276.1, on the reverse strand, counting down.
GTTTCTGTGTTGCGGTAATAATTAGATAAAAGGACTATTCATTCCGAAGAGCAAAGAAATAAAAAAGAAACTATTTTATTCCATTCTTTGAGAAAAGTTTTTACTTAAAGTCATAAAACGAGATAATTTTTTGTACTAATACTAATTTTGTTGTTCATTACTTATAACTTATACCAATTCTGACGCAACAGTGAAATCAAGTTTGCGCAACTTTGGTGCTGCAAACCAAGCAACTGCAACAACTAATAGCGTCATAACGCCACCAAAAACAACCGAAGGAACTAAACCCATATAACGCGCCGTTACGCCCGATTCAAACGCACCCAATTCATTCGATGAACCAACAAAAAGTGCGTTTACTGCTGAGACGCGACCGCGCATTTCATTAGGTGTGTATTTTTGCACAATCGTTCCGCGAACGACCATACTGATATTATCGAAAAAACCTGTGCCCGCCAACATAATGATAGAAAACCAAAAATTTTGGCTGATACCAAACAGAATGGTACAAATTCCGAAACCGGCAACAGCATATAATAATAAATAACCCGCATTTTTTTTAATCGGATTGTATGCCAATATTCCCGACATCAATAATGCGCCAAGGGCAGGTGCAGTGCGCATAAAACCTAAACCTTCTGGTCCGAGAAATAAAATATCCTTTGCGTAAGCGGGAAGCATTGCCACAGCACCACCAAACAAAACGGCGAACATATCGAGCGCGAGCGAGCCTAAAATGAGTTGGCGCGCAAATACAAAATGCAAACCTTCTTTAACTTTTGAGATAAAAGTTTCTCCCTCCAATTTTTCTTTTTGCGTGACAGGATAATTTTTCGTTCGACTGATAAAAAATAAACCGTTTAAAAGTAAAATCAAAATAGTGAAGTAAGCTAAATTAGCATTTCCACTTAATGCATACAGCAAACCGCCGATAGCTGGTCCGCCGATATTTGCCAAATGCCAACTCGTGGTATTCCAAGTAGAAGCGTTCACAAACATTTCGGGTGGAATAAGTTGCGAGGCAAACGATGATTGCGCTGGACCTAAAAAGCCGCGTACAAATCCCGTCAATCCAATGATTGTGTAAACTATTCCAAGCCCGTTTAATTTTAAAAAAGATTCAAATTGCGTTGTGATA
>JAYVVO010000275.1:0-1561 GCA_043786955.1 Saprospiraceae bacterium | reverse complement strand
CGCCATACATAACATCAACGGCTGCCATTGTTGATTTGTTATGCGTGATGACGATGAACTGCGATTCCTTCGAGAACTTTTGAATAACGTTGTTGAATTTCTGAATGTTGGCATCATCAAGTGGTGCATCAACCTCATCAAAAATACAAAACGGTGCGGGCTTATATAAATACAGCGCGAATAAAAAAGCGATGGCTGTCAACGTTTTTTCACCGCCTGAAAGCTGTGAAATACTTTGAGGACGTTTGCCTTTAGGTTTCGCAACAATATTGATTGATGATTCTAAAGCTGCATCAGGATTGGATAAAACTAAATCGGCGCTATCGTCTTCATGAAATAAACTTTTAAAAACCTCGATGAATGATGCGCGCACTTTCTCGAATGCTTCAATAAAATTAGCCGTTGCAATTTGTTCAATCTCTGAGATTGTTTCGAGCAAACTTTTTTTTGCCGCTAAAATATCGTCTCTCTGCGCAGCGATAGTATCGTGGCGCGTTTTCATTTCATCAAAAGCCTCTAAAGCGAGCGGATTTATTTCACCAAAATTTTCTAATTGTTTTTTTAAAGTTCCTACTTTTCTTTCCAATTCTGGCAAATCGTACGTTGAAGTTGGTAATGCTGTATTGATTTCATTTTCAGCAATTTGAAATTCCACCCCGACGCGCTCAATTAATCCTGTAATTTGATATTTAAGCTCTTGGATTTTTTCTTTAAGTTGCGAAAGTGATTGTTGCTCATTTTGAATTTCTCGATTAAGTTTGCGCAGTGTATCTTCCGAAGCATGAACTTCATTTTTTTTCTGAAAAAAAGTTTGTTCCGACGCGTTTAAAAAACTTTGTTTCTCTTTCCGTTGGCTATACAGTTGCGCAATTTCAATTTCACACGTGTTTATAATCTCTTGCGCTTGCGCTAATTTAATTTTTTCTTCTTGAATATTTTTTTCCGCACTCACTAATCCATTTTGTAATTCAGTGAGTTGATTCATTCTGAAATCGCGCTCGCGCTGCGTAAACTTTACAGTATTTTGCCATTGCAAAAACTGAATATTTTTTTCATTGAATGCACTCGATGCTTGCTGTGCATTGTTGCGCAAAATTTCTAATTCGCTGGTAAACGCGTTGCGTTTTGTGTCGAGTACTACAATTTCTTTTTTTGATTCGAGAATTATTTTTTCAAGTTCTGTGCGCTGCGTTTCAAAATTTTTAATTTTTTCCAGAAGGGTAGTGGCATTGCTCGATAAAATTTGCAGTGCATTTTTTTTCTGCGTGGTATTATTTTCTAAAACAAAAAACTTTTGATTGACCGTATTGAGGTGCGCATTGAGAGGAAGAAGCGAAGCATTTATTTTTTCGCCATCTAATTTTAATGCTTCACTTATAGTTTTTAATTCTTTTTGTTTTTGTTCAAGCTCCTTAATTTCTTTTTCGGCTGCGTTAATTTCTTTTTCTAAAATTTCAAGGCTTTTTTTTCTGCCAATTTTTTTACCATCAAATAAACCAATCGAACCCCCTTGCAAAGAATAATTCTTAAATAAGGTTGTTCCATTAATATTAGCTACCGC
>JAYVVO010000274.1:0-12998 GCA_043786955.1 Saprospiraceae bacterium | reverse complement strand
ATAATATAAGGCAACGGTTTTATAAGAAGTAGCAATCCGCACTGTAAAATGTGTTGTCATGAGTAGTATCAAGTAAAACTGCCGACATTTAGAAATTCTAAAAGTCGGCGGTTTTATTTTTCTAAAAAATTTTAGCTCCACTCTTTCTTTGCGTTAAAAAAAATAATACAAACTAACTTGTAATTGCTGGCGCGAAATTAAATCTGGATCGGCTTCCTCACATTAACGATTGAAGACAAATAACTTGCGCACATACAAACCGCGTGCGGTTTTAATCTGTAAAAAATAAAAACCCGAATTGACGTTTGGTATATCGAAACGAAAATCTGTTCGACTGTTACTTTTATCGCCTTTTAAAAAGAAAATACTTTTACCCATGGCATCACTACAAGCGATGCTTTCGAGTATTTGGGGTTCAGAAAATCCCATTGAGAGCGCGTTATTCTCAATCGGATTTGGAAAAATGCGCACTTCAAGGTCATCATTAGAAGTATCGAAAGTGCTACTAAAAATGATTGGTGTTGTAGCGAGTGAAATTTGGTTTGGTTTGGCGCAAGTTAGAGACGACGTAACGATGGAAGAAACAACGTCGTTCGATTTGAGCGAATCGGTGGTGTATGTCAGCGCGTTGGTTGTGAGTAATTTACCGTTTAAAAACCATTTTATACTCGGCGCAGAACCAATATTAGTACCATCAATTTTAAATGTTATCGGTTTATTTTTTTCTAAAAGCGTTGGCGTTGAGGTTAAATTAGCTTTCATTGCCACACTATCGTTGTAACTGACGTTTAAAATGGTTGAAGTAATTTGATTTTGAACCGTACATTTTTCAGAAGAAGTAACTATACATTTATACTTAAAAAAATTACTTCCCACAGGTGTTGTAATTATTATTGCGGAATCGGGTGCGCCGAGAGAAGCATTATTGAGTTGCCAATTGAGTTTAGGTTTTGCGCCCCCGTTGGCGATGTTGGCTTTAATTGTAATGCTATCGTTGATACAGATGGGTGATTTAAGAATCATTAAATTAACGCTGACAATTAAAAAAGGCGAAATATTTAAAAATACAGAATCGGTTTTTATTGTTTGATTTTTAGAATTAGAAACGATCACGTAATAATAACCTGAATCTTGAATACGCACATTTAAAAAATTGAGCGTGTCGGACGACGTTTGCGCATAAGCAGAATTATTTTTGTACCAATTATACGTCAACGGTGGTGTACCACTTACTTTTAGTATCAACTGCGCATTTTGTTTTTCGCAAACACTACTCGCTTGCAACGGATTGACAATTTGCGGCGCAAAAAAAAGGTTCGGCGAATATTCGTAACAACCTAAATCAACTTTATTATTGTAAATGCGCGGCGTGCTGTCTAAATCGTATTTTAAATTCAAGGCGTTTACTATAGTGTTATTACCAGCATCAATCGCAAATGAACCTGGCTTCAAACGAAAATCGCCACTGTCTGGATTTTCAAAAATTGGATTTAAATTATAAAGCATTCCCGATCCGCAAACAACATTGCTGCCAACACCACTATTGAGCGCGTTGCATTCGGTCGTATCAACGATGGAATAGCTTATCTTTGGATTGCCATAAATGCAACGAAAGGTATTGCCATTATCGGCAGTATTTTTCCAAAAAATTGAATTTACAATAGTGGGAACCGATGTACCTGTTGTGTCGTTCGCATTCGCATAAATCGCTCCTGAGGTATGCGCCGAATTTTTATAAAACGTACAGTTTAGAATTTGTGCATTCGCTTTACCTTTTGCGCTGCCTAAATTATAAATCGCACCAGCCGAGTAAGAATTATTTTTCCAGAAAAGACAATTCAGAATAGCCGGAGATGATTCGCCGTGCGCGCCTAAATTGTAAATAGCACCGCCGTATTGCGCGCCGTAATTGTTAATAAATTGGCAATTAGCAAAAAAAGTTTGATTCAATCCGCCGTCGCCATCATTAAAAACGGCGCCACCCGCTTCATCGCTTGTGTTGCTATCAAAAATACAAAATTCATAATGCGCAAAATTTTTTCCACCTGCGCTGCCGTTGTTATGCACCGCTGCACCCACACTGTGCGATTTGTTACTCCTAAAAATACACTGAGTAATTTGGGCATTACTCAAACCATTAAAAGCAGCATTATTATAGAGTGCTCCACCAAAACCGACCGAATAATTATTTATAAAGGTGCAATTAGAAATAGTTGGCGAACTTGCTGCAAATCTGCCATCGTTAAAAAATGCACTCCCTGAATTAAAATATTCACCAGCGACAACTGTTGTATCGTTAGCATTTGCGTTAGCAACAGTGAATCCGTCTAGCGTAGTAATAGAACTTACATTAATGGTATAAACCAAGCGCATACTGTTTTTATCAGGTTTGCCGTCGTTATCAATATCACCACTGAGTGTTGTTGTATTATTTTTCCAGTCGCGTTGATTGATATTTGTTTCCGTACCCACAAAACCACCATAAACTTTGACGCTATCGGGAATAATAAACGATATTTTTCTGTCGCTTTGCGTGCAAATGTTACAAGTAGTTGGTGTATAAACGCCTTGCGCCACCCAAATTTGTTGACCTGCTTTTACTTTTGCCAGCGCATTTGTTAATGTATTTAAAGGTTTTTGCCACGATGTGCCATCGCCGCTTCCCCCTAATTTAACATAAATTATTTGTGCAGAAATTTTGCTCATGAAGGCACAAAGAGCGACAGTTTGCAGCAGTACTAAAAATGTAAAACGTATATGCATAGGATGTTTGCAACGTCGGAGATATTTTTAGTAAAATTTAGTAAAGTCTGGCAGGTAATGTTACTTGTAAAATTTATGCCCGCATTGCGAGTGCAAATATAGGTGTTTTTAAAACACAAATCAATATGAAAAATAAAATTGTGATTTTAGGAATAAATTGGAAGGCAAAATTATTTGCGAAATAATACTCGTTTGGTTGTTTTGTTTTAAATACAAATTAAAAACCTGTCGCTTTCAATTGCAATCCCAGCGTTTGTTCTAACCCAAACATCAAATTCATATTTTCAATTGCTTGACCGCTTGCACCTTTTAGTAAATTATCAATAATGCTGAGTATGTGAACGGTGTCTTCGTGTTTAGTAATTTGTAAAATTGATTTGTTACTTCCCACAACTTGTTTTAAATGAATTGCCGTGTCGGAAATTTTAACAAACGGCTCATCTGAATAAAAATCTGAATATTTTTTTTTGATGTCTTCGATGGGTAAATTGCACTGTGTATAAACACTTGCCATAATGCCGCGCGTAAAATTACCGCGCATTGGGACGAAAAATAATTTGGGCACGTGGTGCGCAGTTTGTAATGTATTCAAACTAAAATTGACTTCCTTTAAATGTCGGTGTGTGAAAGCTTCATAAACGGAAAGATTATTTGCGCGCCAACTAAAATGCGTCGTATCTGTTGGTTTCTGACCTGCACCTGTCGAACCCGTTATACCTGTAATATGGACAGTATCGGTTATGAGATTATTTTTAGCGAGTGGTAACAGCGCCAACTGAATAGCAGTTGCAAAACAACCCGGGTTGGCAATTTTTTTTGAAATAGAAATTTCAGCGCGATTCATTTCTGTCAAACCATATACCCACCCTTGCGCCGCTGCATGCGCGTTTGAACCCCAACGAAAATCAGTTGAAAGATCAATAATGTGGATGGATTTTGGCAAAGATGTTTGTTCTAAAAAATTATTCGCTTCGCCGTGCGCTAAACATAAAAATATAACATCGGCGTGTTCGTAATTAGGAGCATCGGTAAAAATTAATTCTGTGTCGCCGAGTAAATCAGTATGTGTAGCGCTCAATAATTGCCCTGCTTGCGATTTCGATTGCACAAAAACCAATTCCGCTTTCGGGTGATGAATCAATAATCGAATTAATTCACCTGCCGTGTAACCACCGCCGCCCACTATACCAACTCGAATCATATTTTTTGGTTTTTAGATTGCACATTTTGGAAAATATGCGTCGCGTTACCGAGAATTTTTGTAAATCCTTTCACATCGTCGCCACTCCAAGCATTATTCATTTCGCCGTAAACACCAAAATCAGAACGCATGAGGTCGAAATCAGAATCAACGCCGTTCAATTCAAATCGGTAAGGATGCAAAGAAATGTGCACTGACCCTGTTACGTTGGCTTGCGAATGTTCTAAAAAAGATTCGATATCGCGCATACTTGGGTCGAGATATTGCGCCTCGTGCAAAAACATTCCGTACCAATTCGCGAGTTGGTCTTTCCAATATGTTTGCCATTTAGAAAGCGTATGTTTTTCTAAAAGTTGATGGGCTTTTATAATTATGAGTGCAGCAGGTGATTCAAATCCGACGCGTCCTTTAATACCGATAATCGTATCGCCGACATGCGTATCTCTACCGATAGCAAAGGCTGAACTTATTTCAGCCAATTTTGCAATAAGCTCCACTTTGTTGGTAATTTCATATCCTTCAATACCGCTCAATTCGCCCTGCGTAAAATGCAGCGTCAACTTTTCGGAATCGTTGCGTTTTAGTTGCGACGGATATGCCGATTCAGGCAAAGAAGTATCGCTCGTGAGCGTTTCTTTTCCACCGACGGATGTTCCCCACAAACCTTTGTTGATAGAATATTGTGCTTTTTCCCAATTCAGCGCTACGCCATGTTGCTGCAAATACGTCACTTCTTCTTGTCGCGAAAGACGCAGTTCTCTAATCGGTGTAATGACTTCGATATGATTACCCAAAATTTGAAAAATAATATCGAATCGAACTTGATCGTTTCCTGCTCCCGTTGAACCATGCGCTACAGCGTGAGCGTCAATGCTTTTTGCAAAATTTAAAATTTCTAAAGCTTGAAAGACGCGCTCTGCTGAAACGGATAACGGATAAACATTGCCACGCAATACGTTTCCGTACACTAAATAGCGCAAACAATTTTGGTAGAAACTTTCACGCGCATCAATACTTTTAAAAGACGTTGCGCCGAGAGCTAATGCTTTTTCGCCGATTGACTTCATTTCAGCGTCATCGAATCCGCCAGTATTTATAGTTACAGCGTGGACTTCAAAATCTTTTTCTGATGTGAGATATTTTATACAAAATGAAGTATCTAATCCGCCCGAATAGGCGAGAACTACTTTTTTTTTCATTACAGATATTATAATATGCCAAAACCTCGGAGGTTTAAGAAATCAAAAACTATATTTCACAACGCGAAATTCGCCAGCACCCAAAGAAAATTTTTGCTTATCGGCTTCTTCCTTCAAGCGTTTTTTCATTTCTTCTTCTTTCTTACTCATCGCCAACATACCAGTACACAAACACATTTTCCGCTCTTTCGATTCTAAAATCGCATAATTAGAACAGCCAGAACAGCCTTTCCAAAAATCTTCATCTTGTGTGAGTTCATTAAATGGAACAGGTGCATAACCAAGTTCCGTATTTATTTTCATGACGGGACCAGAAGTTGTAATACCAAACACGCGTGCTTCAGGATAAAGGTTTCGCGCCAAATCGAACGCAGCGCGTTTAATATTTCGAGCGAGACCTAAATTTCTAAAATCAGGTGAAACAATGAGACCCGAATTAGAAACGTAACGCCCGTGTGACCACGTTTCTACGTAACAAAATCCTGCGACTTCATTTTCAATAATGCAAATAACGGCATGACCCGTTGCTAATTTTTTGCGAATATATTCTGGATTTCGTTTCGCAATGCCTGTACCACGCACTTTTGCACTCTCCTCAATCAAAGTGCAAATCTTTTCGGCAAAATGGGTGTGGGTTTCGTTTCCAACTGTAATTGTCGCAACAATTTCAGACGCTTGTACATTCATACGCAATTAAAAATTTAAAACTAATTTTAAGAAGCCCATCGTGCTGCATGGCAATAAAATTATGCCAATGGGATGGATGAAAAAAAATAAACTAAAAATTTGGATTTTGTACGGCGCAATTCTTTGAACTACGGATGCCGGAAAAGATGTTATTTCACGCTCGCGCGCTGCGGGTTCATACAAGGTCGCGGGTCGCGAACTGGCTGAGTTAAAAAGGATATGTATTGTGCATTTTTCATTAACTCTGCAAAAGTACGTTGTAGTTTGTTTATTTGCAACGCTGCGTTTGTTTTGAGGATAAATTAACTAAATATTAATTGAAGTGAAGTGGATTTTAGAAGGATAAAATTAGCTGAAATTAATTTTTTTCAGAAATTTTTTTCAGAAAATGATATTGAAGCTTTATTTTCTAAACTTAAAGCTGCGAAAAAAGATTAAAATTATAAATTTAATCTAAAATAGTCCGTGTCTCTTTATCGCCTTTCATCTAATTATTGAAAAAACTCTACCTCCCATAGCTTCTTCAACTCGAAAACAAACTCGGAATTTTAAGAATTTCGAGGTAATAATTTTCTAAATGGGTAAAATCATTATCGTAGGTTATTAATTTTGAACCTGTAACATAGGCGGTTGCTGCAATCCAAATATCGTTTTTACCCATATTTCGGGCTGTTATTCCCAAAGGTTTATTATCTAACTTGTTTTGACTAAATGCATCAATTTCAGCGTAACAGTTGATTACATCATCCGTGTTGATGTCCGAAATGACAAAGAGACATTAATTCTTTTGGTCTGTTTGATCTTTTTTTACCCCACTTATGACGTAGCGCGATAGATTTTATCTCTCCCACTGAGACGACAGAAAGAATAGGCGTGTTTCTGTTGCCAAACGGATTGTAATTTGAATCTATAAAAGTTGCGTTCGTGTCTTCTCTGATATAGTAGGGCAGAATGTTTGTGTCGAAAAGAAAATACATAAAATTAAATGGATTGAATGAGTTGCTCTATAGACTCTTGGATATCAAGCTCTTTAATTAATTCATCGAATCGTGTTCGATTGAATGCGGTAGATTTCTGTTCTTTTTTTAATTGTTCGATATCTAATTTGTTTTTTGTAGGCTTGACAAGTTTCTTCAGAATTTTTTCTTTGTTCGCAGGCTTATTTTTTAAAACCTTAGCAACCTTAGCGAGAGTTTTAGCATCGTTAAGTAAAGTAATCTGACTAATGATTTCTAATTTAAGAGCTTCAGAACCTGTCATTTTAAAAATTTTATTTTACAAAAATAATCATTCCAATGAAATATTTTAGATTTTATTGCAAAAAATTGTTTTATTTGTAATCATTTAAATTTTCTGTAAAAGCAGGTTCTAATCAAACGATATTATTTCCATCTTCTTATAAATTTAGCAAACGTCTATTAAAATTATAGTTCTCTAAATCCCTAAACATTGAAATTTTTCAGCGCGCTATTATTTGCACAAATTATTTTATATTTCACCGCTTTGGCGCAAACAAGAGGTGGCATACTTTTTAGATTGTTCGAATCGGGCGGAAAGCAAACCGAATGTAAATTTTTTTTCGACACGAAGCAATCGGTTTTTGTAAGTAAAGACGGATTTAAAGACGTGGTAATAAATTGGGTGATACGACGGGTAAAGATTATTTTTTAGAACAATTCAACGAGCAATTCACTGATTCGGCGGACACAAAAGTTAAATATTATACGACGCAAGTTTACGATGAAGGCAACGTGATTTATAAAAATCTTCGCGATAGTATTTTAGTTTTTAGAGAAGGTTTTATACAATCCGCCATAATTGTGCAAGAGCCGAAATTGCCTGAAATACATTGGCTGATTGCAGATGAAAAGAAAATGATTGACGTGTATGAATGTCAAAAAGCGACAACAACTTTTAGAGGTAGAAACTACACAGCTTGGTTTACGCGCAAAATTCCAATCTCGAACGGACCTTGGAAACTACACGGATTGCCAGGTTTAATTTTAGAATTTCAATCTGATGACAATAAATACAACCTAAAGTTTGTGCGCATCGTGATACCGATTGAAGATATTTCACTTTTGCATAAACCTATTAAAGGCAAAAGGATTGATTTTACCAACTATTGTGCGGAAAGAAAAAAACGCTACGAGGACGGTTTCAAAGGGTTTATCGAAAAATATAAAGGAATAAAAGGCATTACTATTTCTGCGCCTGGTGCTGTTGATATGCGCAAAGTTGAATTTCAGGAGATAAATTTTGAGGAATAAGTAGAGACGTAATATATCACGTCTCTACTTATCAAAGACGTAAAATATTACGTCTCTAACTATACCATTATTATTTATGCTTATCGTTATAAACCTTGCAGTTTACTTTTGTGAACGATTCTGCGTATTTTGCTGTTGCAGGATCTTTCAAAACCATTTTACCACCGCGCTCTGCCAATGCACCGCCTGCGCGTAAAAGTTTTTCGCCATCCATTTTTAAACGGACTTCTTCCGTTTGCTTGTTGCCCTCCATCATTACGTTCCAATCGGCAACAATTTCATTGCCTTTCTTTTTTCCTTTGAGTGTTCCGTGTGCGCTGTCTTTTTCGTAAGGAATATAATCCATCGTACCCGTTACGTCATCGCCTGCGACAATGAGTTGAACAGAATTTACGTCTTTCTTCAAATGAAATTCATAGCAAAACGTATCGGCTTTAACCATTTTTTTTAATTCGTCGGCAGCCATTTTTGCTTTATCAGCGACGGCGGTTGCAGCAGAAGCAGCAGCCGAAGTAGCAACACCAGGTATTGCCTCAACAGCATTAGTGGCGTTTTCTTTTGCAGCAGCAGCAGATTCGTTCGATTTTTTTGGATTACAGGCAGCTAAAATGACAATGCAACCTAATAGAAATACTTTTTTCATCGCTTAAATTTTAAAAATTTGAGATAATTATGATTAAGAATTTTTTCCAAATTATTTGGGTAACGCATTCAAAAGCGTTAAAACTTCCGCAGTCACATCTAATTTCGGATTTACATACAAAATTGTTCCGCCGCCCGCTTTGCTGTAACTCATTACATAGTCGTAACCTTTTTGTTGTTGCAATTGTGTTAGAACCGTTGCAACGCGTTTTTGTAAAGTTGCATTAAATTGTTGCGATTCATCGAGTAGTTCTTTCGATTTTTTATCGCGCTCGCCGACTAATTCTTGCTGACGACGTTGTAACGATTGTCCTTCTTGTTGTAATTGTGCAGGTGGTGTTGTTCCTTTTTGCGCTTTTTCATTCAGCGCAGACATTTGACGTTGTAAGTCTTGCGCTTTATTTTCAATTGAGCTCGACAAGGCGCGCTCGCGCTGCTCGAATTGCACTTTGGTTTCTTTAAACCATGCATATTTATCTTGCAACGAATCTAAATCAACATAAACAACTTTCGCACTGCTCAAACCTGATGCAACAGCTTCGACGGCACTCGCGCCCGTTGTTGTCGCAGTTACAGGTTTTGTACTCGTTGGATTTTGGCACTGCGAGAACAATAAAGTCATCGCAACTACACTTACATAAATCGTTGAACGCATAATCTTCTGTTTGAAAAACTAAGTTAAAAAACATTGTCGAAGTAACGTTCGATCAATTAAACGTAAAAGTAATTTGCAAAAGTCAAATTTGGTAGTTTTCAATCAACAAACCGTAACTTTGTGTCATCAAAATAAAACTACTTTGGTAGAGAAACTTTCTTTTTATCTAAATTATTTAACTGCAGGAATACTCTTGCTGATTATTTTGGGTGCTTTACCGCAGGGTTTATATTTTATGTGGAAGAAAAATCCGTCGCGACCGCTGGCGCATTTTATTTATGGTTTGCTATTATTGAGTAGTAGTTTTGTTTTGATGGATCGGTTTATTCAATTCACGCGACTCAATTTTTGGCACAAAGAACTTTTATTTTTTCCGACCAATGTTTCTTTTCTCATAGGTCCTTTCGTTTTTTTTTTCGTAAAAAGTCAACTCTACCCGCAATTTAAATTTCAGCGCGCTGATATAAAACATTTTATTCTGCCCATCACCCAAATAATAGTGCTTGCGCTGATTGCATTAACCAGTGCTGAAACCAAAGAAAACTTACTCTCCTATTTTTTTAGTCCAGCGACAGGTAATTTTGAACGCGGTGTTTTCGCCATACATTGCACAACGTATCTGTATTTCGCTTACCGATTTGTGAAACACGCGCGCGCAAAAGCAGAAAAAACGATGACGACTCAAAATACAAAATCTATTACTTCCGCATTGCGTTATCAGTTTTTAATTGTCGGTTGGTTGAAACGGTGCTATAAAGTACTTATTACGTGGTTCGGTATTCATGCCGCGTTTATTGTCACCGATTATTTTTCCTACAAATTATTCGATGTTAATTTGCAAACCAAAACGCTATTTAGCGCACTGTACGAACTATCCTTCGCTGCTTTTGTCGCGTGGCTCATGCTCAATGGTCTTTTTATTTTAAGAAGAAATTTATAAATTCAATTCTATGAATGATGGCATCCAAATTCTGAAAACGGAAGTACTCGCTAATAATTGGTACACACTCCGTAAAATTACGTTTCAATTTCGAAAAAAAGATGGCAGTTGGGAAACGCATACACGCGAAGCCTACGACAGAGGAAACGGCGCAACGATTTTGCTTTACAATAAACATCAGCGCACCGTTATTTTAACTGAGCAATTCAGAATGCCGACGTATTTAAACGGTAATGAAACAGGTAGATTGATTGAAGCTTGTGCAGGATTACTTGACACAAACAACGCCGAAGACACCATAAAACGTGAAACCGAAGAAGAAACGGGCTACAAAGTAACGGAAGTGCGCAAAATTTTTGAAGCGTATATGTCGCCAGGTTCTGTAACTGAAATTGTGCATTTTTTTGTTGCCGAATACGCCGCTAATATGAAAACAAGTGCAGGCGGTGGATTATCAGAAGAACAAGAAAACATTGACGTACTCGAATTATCCTATGATGCGTGTTTGCAAATGGTGCGCGACGGCAAAATAAAAGATGCGAAAACAATCATGTTGTTGCAATATGCCGAAATAAATCGGTTGGTTTAGAAGGTATTTAATTAATTTTGTGTTTTAAAAATTATAAAATGAGTTTAGAGCAAAAAATCGGAAAGGATTTAATTGAAGCTATGAAGGCTAAAGATGAAGTACGTTTGCGCAGCGTGCGCGCTATTAAAGCGGCGATTTTATTAATTAAAACGGATGGCACAGGCGTAGGTTTAAACGAAGACAGTGAAATAAAACTGCTCCAACGATTAGTTAAAACGCGAAAAGATTCATTGGCTATTTTCGAGAAACAAAACAGAGAAGATTTAGCCAAAGGCGAGCGCGACGAGATTGCGATTATTGAATCGTATTTGCCGCAACAACTCAGCGCGGAAGCAGTTGAAAATATCGTAAAAGAAATCATTGCCGAAACTGGTGCGACAACCATTAAAGACATGGGTAAGGTTATGGGTTTGGCGTCGAAAAAATTAGCGGGTCAAGCAGAAGGCGCAGTTATTTCATCAGCAGTGAAAAAACTTTTAGCGTAAATAACTTGAGTTCAGACCATAAAAAAGATAAACTGTCACCCACGCATTCATGCTGAGGTAAAAAATGGCGCGTATTAGCCTTTAGGCATGAATATTTTTACTATTAATCATGGTTAAGAAGATTGTTTGTCGTTGTTACCTCAGTATGAATGCATGGGTTATAATTTATCTAACAAACTGTAAAAATTTTCTGTAACTCGTTGATTATTAAAATATGAATCCTAATTCGCACTAAACAATAATTTTATGAACGAAATGGAAGTTGATTTTTTTGAAGCCGAACCTTTCGATGAAGCAATTGAGTTTTTTTCCGAAGAAACCGATTTTGAATTAGCCCAACCAGAAACAATTTTAAATTGGTTGATTTTAGTGGCGGCAGCAGAAAAAATAGAACTTCGACACGTAGTATTCATTTTTTGCACCGATACCTACTTGCACCAAATGAACGTAGAATATTTGAAACACGACACACTCACCGATGTTATTACGTTTCCGTATGCGACGGATGTTTTGGAAGGCGATATATTCATCAGTATTGATCGCGTTCGAGAAAATGCTGCATCTTTAAAATTAGATTTTTATACCGAATTACACCGCGTTATGGTCCACGGCGTTTTGCATTTGTGCGGTTATTCGGATAAAACAAAAGAAAAAACTTTAGAGATGCGCGCCAAAGAAGAATTTTATCTGCAAAAAATATAAGCCCCTATGAATTTCCTAACTTAGCGTACTGATTATTCACAATAATTACGCCGACCAAAACAACCAATAAGTTTCCAAAAATAAAAGCATTAAGTTGTTCACCGCCGAGCCAAAAACCAACAAGCGCAGCGACAATCGTGTTTACGTATACATGAATAGTTACGCGCGCTGCTTGCCAATATTGCAACAAATACACAAAACATAAATAAGCCAACAAGCTGCCGATTAAAACCAAATATATCAACCAAATCCACGCCACATTGCTGACTTGCGAGAGTTGCACGCGCGGTTCAAAAATGAGACTGATGATATAATTGAGTATTGCTGCTGGAATCATTTGTGCCGCAACTTTTATGAAAACGTGTTCTTTGACTGGAAAGCGTTTCATATAAATTGAACCGACTGCCCAAAAAATATTGGCTAAAGCCACCAAAATAAAACCTCTCCAGAAATGAATATCTACGCTACCAGCACTCTGATTTTTTGAAATAAAAAATACGCCGCCAAAACTTAACAATAATCCGATAACGATGAGCGGTGTAACTTTAAATCCTTTAAAAAATAAAAGAGACATCAGCGTTACATAAATCGGTGCCAACGCACACAGTATGCCTGCAAAACTACTCGAAACATAATTTTCGCCCCACGCTATCAACGCATTGCTTCCCGTAATAACTATTAAACCTGCTACCATGGAATGGCGCAAATTATAGAGCGGCGGAATTTTTTTTTGCATCAACAGATAGATAATCAAAAAAATTATGCCTGCCGTAAAATAGCGCAACGCCGAAAGATAAAATGGTGGGAAATAAGCGATGCAAACTTTAACGCCAAAAAATGTTGTTCCCCAAATAAAGCAGATAGC
>JAYVVO010000273.1:0-1569 GCA_043786955.1 Saprospiraceae bacterium | reverse complement strand
TTTCTTTTAACGTAACAAAAGTAGTTACATTAAAACATTTAATTGTAACTGCTTTTATTACACTAAACTTTTTTAAATTTTTTCTGAAAAAGTTTACTTAAAATCTATTTTAAAAAAATATAAAATCGCACTGCGGAAATTGTCTTAACTGCAGAATTGAAACAATTAAACGCGACCCACTAAAATACTATGAAGTTGTATTAGTTTTGCACCCATAAATTTTCAACCGCTCATGTATAAGAAGAAGATAAAATCGGCACTCATTTCTGTTTATTCGAAAGAAGGTTTAGCACCGATAATTACAGAATTGAATAGACTGAAAGTAAAAATATATTCTACTGGTGGCACGCAGGCGTTTATTGAAGACATGAACGTACCAGTTGAAGCAGTTGAAACGCTCACGACTTACCCAAGTATTTTAGACGGTCGCGTGAAAACACTACACCCAAAGATTTTTGGTGGCATTTTGGCGCGGCGTGAAGAAAGTCACACAGCTCAGTTAGAGAAATACGATATCCCTGAAATTGATTTGGTCATCGTTGATCTATATCCGTTTGAAGAAACGGTTGCCTCGACTAAAAATGAAGAAGATATTATTGAAAAAATTGACATTGGCGGCATATCACTTATTCGCGCAGCGGCAAAAAATTTTCAAGATGTTGTAGTTGTACCCGATAGATATGCTTACGCCGAATTTTTGACAGTTATAAAAG
This sequence comes from Saprospiraceae bacterium, assembly GCA_043786955.1. GTDB lineage: Bacteria > Bacteroidota > Bacteroidia > Chitinophagales > Saprospiraceae > JAAFJT01. The sequence goes on along the minus strand of JAYVVO010000273.1, from coordinate 856 downwards.
AAAATAACGGCTACACTGAACTCAATGACCGAAAAAAATTGGCTTTGCGCGCTTTCAACGTAACGAGTCATTACGATACTGCGATATATAATTGGTTTGCTGAGAACACAGAAATGACAGCAACTGCGCCTGTTTTTAAACAATCGCTGCAAAAAAGCGAAGTTTTACGCTACGGCGAAAACCCGCATCAGCAAGGTGTATTTTTTGGCGACTTAACAAAAATGTTTGACATTTTAAATGGTCGCGCCCTGAGCTACAATAATTTAGTGGACGTGGATGGTGCAGTGCGATTGATGCGCGAATTTTTAAACGATGCACCGACTTTTGCTATTTTAAAACACACGAACGCTTGCGGTGTAGCGACGAAAAAAACTTTGCACGAAGCCTGGACGGCAGCTTTAGCGTCCGATCCAATTTCGGCTTTCGGTGGTATTCTAATTTGCAACACAACGGTTGATGAAATCACTGCGCGCGATATCAATAAACTTTTTTACGAAGTTTTAATTGCGCCGAATTTCAGCGATGAAGCGCTCGCAATTTTGAAAAAGAAAGAGCAACGCATTTTATTGCGCATCAAAGATTTTACACAACAACCTAAAGCCTTTAAAACTTTATTGAACGGCGTGATTCAGCAAGATGCTGATTTTCGCACGGAAACGGCAGCCGATTTAAAATTCGTGACGCTCACTCGACCAACTGAAACTCAAATTGCCGATTTACTTTACGCGAACATTTGTGTCAAGCATTTAAAATCGAACGGCATTGCCATTGTTAAAAATAGACAACTAATAACGATGGGCTGCGGACAAACTTCGCGCGTGGATGCACTCAAACACGCCATTGAAAAAGCGCAACA
>JAYVVO010000272.1:0-1570 GCA_043786955.1 Saprospiraceae bacterium | reverse complement strand
ATTGGATGGCGCAGACAAAGGCAATAAAATAAATTACTACCATTCAGATGAAGATTTAGTAAAAGAAATCAAGCTTTACATTCTTCACACTATTAGTTTTTTAGACTCAACAATTAAATAAATGCTTGAAGGACTTATTCTTCAATTTAAAGATGGGTTATCAATCTTCAATTTCTTAATTCACCCCGACATTATAACTATTAACAATCCTATCTTTATAAACGGGCAGTAGCGATTTTATTTTATCAATCGTGTTGCGCAAATGCAAGTTGGAATATCCGCCTGATGCATTTTTGTGTCCGCCGCCATTGAAATGATCGCGACAAAATTCTTGAACACTGAAATCACCTTTCGAGCGGAGAGAAAGTTTCACAATCGTCGGTTGTTCGGTTATGAAACACGCTAAATGAATATCGCGCATCATCATCACATTGTTAACGATGCCTTCTGTATCGCCGCGCTGGATATCAAAAATTTCGTAATCTTTTTTTGTCAACCACACAATCCCAGTTTTAAATTCTGGTAAAATTTCCATGCGGTTGTACAACACATGACCAAGTAAGCGCAGGTTTTTTTCTTCCAAACTATTAAAAATCAGATCTTGGATGTAAGCATCGCGCGCGCCCAATTCCAAAAGAGACGCGACGGTGCGAAATAATTTAGGCGATGTCGAAAATTTGAAAGAGCCTGTATCGGTTACGATACCAGTGTAAACACAATCGGCAATAGTAGGCGTTACGGCTTGTTTACCCTCAACAGAAAGAATAAAATCGTAAACGAGTTCGCAGGTTGAAGAAGCTGTAATGTCAGACAGCATGTAATCCACGAAATTATCAGGTTCGCGATGGTGATCAATCATTATTTTTTGTTGACGCTTCAACGTTTTAATGAAATCACCCATTTTATCCACCCTATCTAAAGAATTATAATCGAGCACAAAAATAATATCGGAAAGGAAAAGGAGGCTGTTACACGTATCCGTTTGAGTATCAAAAATTGAAATTTTATCTATCCGCGGCATCCACTCAAAACTAACGGGATACAATGACGGAAAAACAATATTTACCGAATGTCCTTTACTTTGCAAAAAATGATACAAAGCTAAGGATGAACCGATTGCGTCTCCGTCTGGATTGCGATGTGAAGTAATGACTATTTTTTGTGGCGTATCGAGCGCGAGTTTTACCTGATCAAGCGTCATAAACTAAGTGAAATGGCAAGCAACTCAGATGAGTTGAGGATTAAAACAACAAAAATAAAGAAAATAAATTTGTTTACCAACTCGAAGCACTTTTTGGCTAAATAAATTTTAATTATTTTACGGTTAGTAAACTCCGCAAATTAATCTTATTTTTGCGAAAAATTCAAAACCTATAAAATTCTTTAAAATGAATCGTACGTTCACGATGATTAAACCCGATGCTGTTGAAGACGGACACATCGGCGCAATTTTAAACCATATTAATGCGGCGGGTTTCAAAATCAAAGCACTTAAATACACCAAACTTTCGCCAGAAAAAGCTGGTGAATTTTATGCCGTTCACGCTGCGCGTCCATTTTATGGAGAATT
>JAYVVO010000271.1:0-13030 GCA_043786955.1 Saprospiraceae bacterium | reverse complement strand
AGGAGGTTTTGCGAGTTGAACAGAGGCAGGTAAATTGAGTGCTTCTTCAATCATCGTCTTACCACCCGATTTTATCGGCGCAAAAGATTTAGGCGTTTTGTCATCTTTAACTTTTACAGTCGTTCGCAAACTCGTATCTTCTAATTCTTCATCATCATCCTCAACTTCATCATCAGATGATACGTCCGCCGTTTTTCGTTTTGTGTAGGTGCGTAATTTTCTATCTTCTGGAACAAACCCCCGATAGCGCGAGTCCCAGATAGAAAAAATACTTTCTTTTAGTTGTTGCCCAACAGTATAAATTGTTAAACCTTCTAAAGTTGGATTGTGTGTTTCAATAGTAAGCATTACAAGAATAATAATGGATAGTAACAGCACACCAAAAACCCCAATAAAATTCATCAACCAACCTGCCAAAGAATGTCCGAAATTACCACCACAAGGAAATTCACTCGCATAAAATATAAAACCGAAGAGCAATGAAACCCCGATTGTCCAGAGTAAAGCAATGCGCAAACGAAAACGGTATGGAGTTAAACTTTTATCGTTTAGCACATCCAAACCGTAGCGCAAGAGTGTTGCCAATAAAAAGAATACTGGCAAACCAAATAACCAGTAAATTAAAAAATGTGAGACAATCGCCCCGAGTCTTCCGAGAATATTAGCAACTGCAATATCTTGCGAAATCAATCCCATTTGAAATTCCCAAACCTTATCTTGATCTTCTTTCCAAGTGAAAATATATGAAAGACACGCCACTATGAGATAGAGCGCAACGAAAATTATGAGCACACCAATCAATTTAGGTGTACGCGGATCGTCTTTAAACTTAAGTTTAGACGCCATGTAGATTAGAATTAATAGAGTATAGTGTTTCTTACAACATATTTATAGCGATGATTTGCTTAAAATGTTTCCAAAGGTTAAAATATGAACCTTTATATTTATGGAAGCAAGTCCGCTTTATGTTGCAAATTTAGCTTTTTTCTGCAAACAGTGTATAAAAAATTGAAACTTTATAAACTCATTTTCATATTTAGCAGCAGTTCGGCAAATAAAATGTAATTTTGCACCCGATTTTAGGGTGCGCACAATATTTTTTTCGGATTTTAGTCAGAATAGTACAGTATGAGTTCAATTGTAGCCATTGTAGGCAGACCTAATGTCGGTAAATCGACTTTATATAATCGTTTAGTCGGCTCGCGCGATGCGATAGTAGATAATTTTTCGGGCGTTACGCGTGATAGAAAATATGGTGAGTGTGAGTGGAACGGAAAAAAATTTGTAGTCGTAGATACAGGTGGCTTTGTAGAAGGATCAAATGATATTTTTGAATCTGCTATTCGCAAACAAGTAATGTTTGCCGTCGAAGAAGCCTCGGCAATAATTTTTATGGTAGATGTGACAACAGGTGCAACCGATTTAGATGATGATATTGCGGAAATGCTACGGAAATCTAAAAAACCTATTTTTCTCGCCGTTAATAAAGTTGATTCGAATAAGCAAAGTTTAGATGCACATGGTTTTTGGCATTTAGGAATAGAAAATGTTTTTTTCTTGAGTTGTGCAACGGGTTCTGGAACTGGTGAATTATTAGATGCGATTGCAGACAAAATTGAAAATGTTGCCCCGCTAGAAACAACGTTGGTTAAACTCGCTATTGTGGGTCAACCGAATGTCGGAAAATCTTCGCTTCTTAATGTTTTGATGGAAGAAGAGCGTACAATTGTTACGGATATTGCTGGAACTACACGCGATCCGATTCACTCGCATTATAAAAAATACGGCAAAGAATTTATGATTGTTGATACTGCAGGTATTCGTCGTAAAGCCAAAGTGCACGAAGACTTAGAATTCTATTCTGTTATGCGCGCCATCAATGCGATTGACGAATGCGATGTCGCCCTTCTCGTTATTGATGCGACTTTAGATATTGAAGCACAAGATTTAAGTATTTTCAGATTAGCAAAAGATAGACACAAAGGCATCGTGATTGTTTTAAATAAATGGGATTTAGTAGAAAAAGATACGAACACTGCCCGCGATTACGAAGAATATATTAAAAAACGTTTTGCACCATTTAGCGATGTCCCCGTTTTATTTATTTCTGCCAAAGATAAAATTCGTATTTTTAAAGCCGTTGAAGTCGCATTAGAAGTAGCTGCCAATCGCGTTCAACGCGTTAAAACGTCAGTATTGAATGAATGGCTCGAAAAAGTACAAACTAAATTTGCGCCACCAGCGCATCGCGGTCACCTCATAAAAATTAAATATGCTACGCAACTCCCACTCTATTATCCTGCTTTTGCATTTTTTAGCAATCACCCAAAACATATTCCAGATAGTTACCGCAGCTATTTAGAAAACGAACTCCGTAAAACTTTTCCATTGACGGGCGTACCAATTACAATATTTTTCAGAGAAAAATAAATTAGGCGATGAAGTTGCAAGGTTAAAAAAACTAATAATGTCAGAGGGAGAAATTTAGAAAAATAAATTTCTCCCTTCTACTTTAATTTTTAAACACTTGTTTTCCCCCACTGAATTTTGTCCCACACTCTTTCGTGAAAGAAATAAATAACCGTTGTATAAATATTACTAACCACCATAAAGCCAAGTGCAACTTCTAATTTTCCTGTAAAGAGATAGATAGAAGTAAAATCGAGAATTAAAATTATAACCCTGTAGGTTATTGTTTTTACAACTGAACGGCGAAGTGTTTCTAATTTCATGCTTCACTGTTTACGAGTTGTTTCGACATAGCAGGTTTGCGTTGTCTAAACATTTTCAGTTTTGATGCAGTTGGCACCGTATTTCCTAATAAAAATCCCCACGCTTTTAAAGGTTCAATGTGGTCGCAAATAACTTTAATAATTGCGGTTAATGGGATAGATAAAAACATTCCGGCTACACCCCACAGTGCACCGCCGATTAAAACAACTATTACCGACACAAGCGCATTAATTTGAACACGCGAAGCTACAATGCGCGGTATAACCAAATGATTGTCTATAAATTGAATGAACATGTAAACACCAAAAACAAGGAGTGGATAAGTTATAGAATCTTTTGTGACAAACGCAATAACCATCGGGAGCGCAATAGCGATAATGCCACCTATATATGGTATGACATTTAAAACGGCTCCCGTGATACCGAGAATAATGGCATATTCAATGCCGAGTAATAATAAACCTACGGAATTCAGTATAGCAATAATTATCATTTCGAAGAAAAGACCTGTCAAAAAACTTTGAATAATTTTTTTTATATTTGACAATATTTCACTTACCACCGTTTGATCTTCTTTACCGAAAAGCCGATACACAAACTCTACCAAAAGCGTTTTATAAAATAAAATCATGAATAAATAAACCGGTAGCAACATTCCGATTATTAACATTCTGCCAGCGGCTGAAATTTTTTCGCCAATGGCTAAATTTTTTAGCGCTTCACTTTGCGTTGATTTTATCCAAGCATCTATATTAGATTGTGGTATAGAAAACTTTTGAGAAATCCACTGACAAAAGCTGGCAAACGTTACGCTAAATTTTTGTTCTAACGCCGGATATGTTTGTGTAAGCATACTGACTTGCGCCGAAATGATGGCTAAAATAATTAAAACACCACAAATTGCCAATACAACCGTTACAGCAATAGCTAAAATTTTATTTATTTTTTTAGAAACTAAATAATTAACGAGGGGATTGAGTAAAATGGCTATTATTGTAGCGTATAATATTGGTAAAATAATACCTCCGCCAGTTTGTAAAGCAAAAACGATAGCAAATATAGAGATGCAATACATTGCAAACTTTGTGTAAAAAGGTAGTTTTAGCGTTGCGTTAGTCATGCTTATAATTAAAATTTTGTACCCAACGCAAAGTTGGGTTTATAAATATAGGTGGAGTTACAAAATTTTGTAAATTACTTGTAATATTTACACTTTGATTTAAATTTTTTTAATGAAATTTAAAAGTCCAATTAATTGAAACTGTAAAGTTTAAAAAAATGACTGGTTTCTAATCTAAGAAATCAGCCATTTTTATAAAAGTTTAACATTTCACTATTTTATCTCTATCGCTGATTTTTGATCAATGATTTCGATATTATCGGGTCCAGAAATAATTCTAAATTCTGTACGACGGTTGCGCAAGTGTTCTTCTTCCGTGCATTTCACACCATTCTTACATTTATTAACTATTTTCGTTTCGCCATAACCTTTAGCGATAATGCGACGAGGTTCGATGCCTTTTCCAGTCATCCATTTTTTCACGCCATCAGCACGACGTTGCGAAAGATCTAAATTATAACTATCCGAACCGCGCGAGTCGGTATGCGAACTCAATTCGATGACAATATCAGGATTCTTTTTCATTATATCCAGCAAATAGGTAAGCGACTGTTCAGCGTGTGTCCAATCTTCCATGTCTTCTTCATCCGCTTTAAATTTGTCGTACTTATAAAACATATATTGCAACCTGATTCGCTCAGAACGCGAGATAGTTACAGTTTTTGTTTTGAGTTTCAAAGTTTTTTCAATCGTCGTCGTAGCTTTAATATCCATTGTGCTAAAACGAACTGTATCAGCATTGTAGCCTTCTTTTGTAGCTATTAGTTCATACGTTTTGCGCAAACCAAGTGCAGCACTGAACATATCAACAGTACGCGTTGCTGTTTGTCCGTCTTCAATTTGTGTAAGTGTATATTTAACAGCTTTAAGTGGCACACCTTCAGAAGAAGTAGTTGCGCGCAATGCAGCCGTAATATTTGGTGTTGGTCGCAGTGTGACTAATTTTTTTAGAGTTGTAGTTTGATTAACACCAACCGTATTAAACTGAATTGTATCGGGATAATAACCAGGTTTTGTGGTGACAACGGTGTACGCGCGACTGCGTTTTAAATCGCCTGTATAGCTGTCAGCCGTTTTATCATCTTTTTCAGAATTTTTACCACCTGTAATATCTAATAGTGAAAAAGTTAATCCGCGCAATACATTTTTTCCATCTGTTGCGGTAATTACGAGATCAATTTTAATTGGTGCTTTTTTAATGATGTAAATATCTTCACAGCACGTTTTACTTTTAATTGATTTACCACCTGGTCTATTCGATGCTAAATACATCGTACCCTCGTCATCGAAAGAAGGGTATTTATCATCAGCCGATGAATTTATGCCTTTTCCTAAATTTTCTGGTTCTGACCACGTTGAACCATTCCAACTCGAAACAAAAATATCGTAATTACCTAAACCTGGATGTCCTGTTGAACTAAAATATAATTTACCATCGCGATAAAAAGGAGTTTCCTCGTTACCAAAAGTATTAATTACGCCACCTGCATTTGTCGCTGTCCCGTAACTACCATCGTCGTTTTTAGTAGCATAAAAAATATCAAACCCGCCTTTCGTCGGTTCCATATTGCTCGAAAAAAATAAAACTTCTTTCCCGTATAACTCACCTATGCAAGGATGTTTAATTTGAAAATTACCGTTTAAACCTTTCACTTCTGTTGCTTCGTTGAAATTTCCGTCGGCTTGTTTTTTGGCTACATAAAGTTTACTTTCGCTCACCTCATTACCTGAAAGAACGATGCGCGTAAGAAATAATGTAGTGCTATCGGGCGCGATGTAAACACTTCCATGATTATAACCTGGGCGATTTAAATTATCGTTGGCTACTTCTGGTTTTCCAAATTCCCCATTCGCATCTTTACGCGTAGAGAAAATTTTTAAATAATAATCGCCTTCTTTACCATCGAGTTTTGTCATCTCTCTCGACTTAAAAGTCGAGAAATATAGTGTGTTGCCATCGCGTGTAATCGAAGGTGAATATTCTATATTAGGTCCGTTAATTTTTGCTCCAGCATTTTCCACGACAAGTTGTAAATTTTCTTTCATACCTATCGCCATTTTAGCACCAGCAATAGCATTATTAGTTTCTAAAATTTTAAGAGAATCTGTGGCTTCTTTTAAATAATCTTCAAAAACTGGAATTGCGTCTTCATATTTGCCATTGCTGTTCAACATTTGTGCATAATAATAGCGCGCCAAAGGATTGATTGTTCCCGTCGCATTTTTATCGCGTTGCAAAACACGCGCAAACCACGTTTCAGCTTTTGCATAGTCGCGTAAACTGGCGTGCATTTGTGCAATTTCAAAACCGACTGTGCGGTCTTTCGTTTGCTCATAATATTTTTCGTACAATGTTAATGCATTGTAATAATCTTTTTGCTCTTTGCGCTCTTCTGCGACTTGCAGCAAAACTTCAGGTCGGGCAGAATTAAGAGGCTGCGCTTTGAGTGCATTCGCTGCGCAAACTATAAAAAGGAAAACAATAATATTTTTATGAAGCATGATTGCTAAATTTTTTACTTTTTAAAAATTATTTAATTCGTTAATAGCCTTTCGTTTTGTGTGCTGAGTTCTCGTAAACTAACAACTAACGACGATCAACCATCAACTAAATTAATATTTCGGACACAAGATAACAGGTGGCGGATTTGGTTTTTTCTTTATACTACCGATGTAACCAATAGCGATTTCAAAACCATCTTTCGCTGCATTATTTGTACGTAAATCACCGAGTGTTAAATCGTAAGCTATACCAGCTCGAATGTTTCCATAAACCAATCCACCAATAATTTGCGCGGCATCGCCGACGCGGTAACCTAAACCCGCACGCAATTCAATATTTTCTTTAGGATTAATTTTTATGCCACCCAATATCTGACCTTGAATTTCGGTTTGTGTACTCGTATAACGCAAAATAGCACCTGGATAAACCGCAAAAATAGTTCCGAGCGGTACATCCGCAGTGGCGTGAACATTAAATCGGCGAGGCAATTCAGAAACTTTAGAATTTGCTTCAAAGTAATCAGCGGAAGGTCCTAATAAATGTTCTGCTGAAATACCAATATTATAAATGGTTTTTAGTTTGTTACCCGAGACGCCGCGAAAATTTAAACCAAACGCCATATCTGTAAAAGTTTTTCCAGCAGCGTTGATGAGTTGATAATCGGCGCTTTGCCCCCCACTTATTATAGCATCCTGAAAACGTAAAGCATCGCGATTGACGCTGCGTTGCGCAAATCCAATTTTAAATCCTGCCGAAAAAGCCGATTCACTTTTTTTGTCTAAAGCAAAATGATACGCCGCATCAATAGCTATGAGTTGGGACGAAAGTGCAGCCGTTCCAGCTTTATCACTGTAAAAATCGGCACCGAGCCCAATCCAATCTTCTTTGCGAAAACCATTTATCGGTACGTCTAAATTTATAACTGGTGTTTGATAGCCATTTTTAACGCCACTGTTCCATTGCGTACGATATAATCCCTCAATTCTGTACGAACCTTGAAACAAACCTGTTTGCGCCGGATTAATCGTGAGTGGCACTGCGCCAAATTGCGTGAAGTGAACATCCTGCGCGTATGCAGAAAAAGTAAATGCGCCAAATAGAAGCGCTGAAAGTACATTTTTTTTCAAAGCCATCGGATTTTTTTATGTTAACCTTTCCGAAATATCGTTCAGTGCAGACATTGAACGTTCAAAAATAATAATAATAAAATAAATAGACTATTATTTAACGCTGTTTTAGTGAAGTATTAAATTTAACTCTATTTTTTTTCTTTTAAACTGCAAATTATTTTTTATTTACGCAGAGTCATAAAAAAAGTTCCGAAGCCTACTTCAGTTAGCTTTATAATTTGTCTGTTCAATTTTAGAAAGCAACTTAAATTTCCCTGCTAAGAATGCCGAATCATATTTTACGCTTGACGTTGTTGAATTGAGAATTTCATAATTTTCGTAATCTTGAAAAATAATACCACCCACTTTTTCGCGTTTGGTTGCTTTTCTAAATCTTGCGCCGCCAGTTGTGTAAGCTAAATAATCTAAAGTGTGTGTTTTCTGATTTATCCAATAGCAATACACATCGTTATAATCTGTTCCACCGCCTTCTTTATTAAAAAAGACTTTTACTTTATCGTACTCTTGATTTTCAATTTTTATAGTTCCTACAAACTCCGAATTAACACCGCCATCCAAGAGTTTATAAGGCAGTAACATAAAATAACAAACAGCATTTGTTGCTTCTTTAAATTTATCGCTTTCAATGTTTGAAAGAACTTGTACTTTACCATTTAATTCTCGTCTAAATCCGTCATTGTTTAAAATATCGGTGACTGTATTATGGAGCGAATCCTGCGTGGAGCGTTGATATTCAAACATTGAACCTTTGTTTATTAATTTAATTTTAAACTTTCTAAAATCGAAAGACACATTTAAGTTCTGATAGTTTTTACCGCCGTGCGCTTCTACGCAACTTTCAATAATTTTTTTGGCATTTTTATCATTCATTTTCTGGGCAATACCCGAACAAGCTGTCATGTAAGTTACAAAAAAAATAAAGATCGAATTTTTTAACATTTTATTTTTACGATTGATTTGAAGTAGGCTGTAAAGCCAAATAATATTTTCGAGAATTATTGTAATAATGTTTTACAAAGTTCATCGCACAGAAATATTTTTCAATCTATATCACCGTGCGATGTTCAGACTAAGTCCGATTTATAGATTTTTGAAAAATAAGTTTGTGCGATGCACTTTCCTTTTAAAATTTAAAAACCCATGGGTAGTTCAACCAAAGTCGAATCCCAAGTGAGTTGCATGAGTGCTGTTTTATCATCTGTTTTTGAAAATTGAATTGTAAAATTTTCAATAGGCGCATCTGTTTTCTTGGAAGGAACTTTGAAACGCGCGACATCATTTTCCATTTTATAACTAAACGCACCCCAATGATCTAAATCAGAATTGAGAATAATAGTCCAATCTGTTTCAGTCGGTATAGTAAACAGCGAGTAAGTGCCCGCCTTGATATTTTTACCTTGAATGACGACATCGCTATAAAATTTAATTTCCGTATTTTCATTAGCTCCTGTGCGCCAAACTTGATTGAACGGGACTAATTTACCGAATACTTCACGCTCCTTTTTTGCTGGTCTAAAGTAAACGATTTTTGCATAAACCGTATTACCTGCTTTTTTAGGTCCATCACCACGATCGTGTGCAAAATTATTCGGGTAGTAGGCAACAGCGGCTGGGCTTTTAGACAATACTGTAAATTTTGGAGCGGGGGTTTGTGCTTGAAGCGCGAAAGCAAAAACAAATAATAAAACTAGGAGAGAAATATTCTTTTTCATGTTGCAAATTTTAAAAAAAGTTATTTTGTAAATTTGACTCAAAATAACGAAAACTTTATCACTTATTCATCACCACGAATCAATACATTGATTTAATAAACTAAGCAATAACAATTTTTTTAAAATTGTTGATTAAAACTCATTTACTCTTAAATAAACATCGTAATAAAAATACATTAACTCCAACGTTGTGAACGATTTAGTCATTTCAACCAATTAATAAAATAAATTTATTTCGAAAAGAACTTAGTAAAAACAATACCAAGTACGTAATTTTACACTTATTTTGTAAATCAAATTGAACGATTGATTTAATTTAAGCGTTAAAGCAATTACTAAAAAATTATACACCAAGCAATGGCACAAAGAAAAATAGATATATTCGATACGACGCTAAGGGATGGCGAACAAGTACCTGGATGCAAACTTAATTTACCCGAAAAATTAGAAATTGCGCGTGCGCTCGAAGAACTCGGCGTGGACATAATAGAAGCTGGTTTTCCAATTAGCAGTCCAGGCGATTTTGAGTCAGTAACTCAAATTTCAAAAATAATAAAAAATGCAATCGTTTGCGGTTTAAGTCGCTCAGTCGAAAAAGACATTGATGCTGCAGCAGGTGCACTTAAATATGCAAAACGCCCGCGCATTCATACAGGAATCGGAACTTCCGATTTTCACATCATCCATAAATTCAACACCACGCGAGAAAAAATTTTAGAGCGCGCTATTTCGGCAACAAAATATGCCAAAAAATATGTTGAAGATGTCGAGTTTTTTTGTGAAGATGCTGGCAGAGCTGATCCAAAATTTTTAGCGCAAGTTGTTGAAGCTGTTATCAAAGCAGGTGCAACGGTTGTTAATATTCCTGATACAACGGGCTATTGTTTACCGCAACAATACGGTAAACTCATAAAATTTTTAGTTAACAACGTTTCAAATATTGATAAAGCCAAAATTTCGGCGCATTGTCACAATGATTTAGGACTTGCAACCGCTAATTCGATTTGTGCCATTCAAAACGGTGCTTCTCAGATTGAGTGTACAATTAACGGTATCGGTGAACGCGCTGGAAATACGAGTTTAGAAGAAGTTGTGATGATAATGAAACAGCATAAACTTAATTGCTACACTAATATTCAGAGCAAACAACTCTATCCTATAAGTTTGTTGGTTAGCGAAAAAATGCACATGATGGTGCAACCCAATAAAGCGATAGTTGGTTCTAATGCTTTTGCACACTCCAGTGGGATTCATCAAGACGGCGTAATAAAAAATCGCGCTAATTACGAAATCATTGCACCTGAAGAGGTTGGTGTCGGTCAATCGAGCATCGTTTTAACCGCGCGAAGTGGTCGTGCCGCTTTGCGATACCGTTTGCAATTACTCGGTTTTGATGTTGATAAATTTGATTTAAATCATCTATACGAAAACTTTATCAAAATTGCTGATATTGAGAAAGAGGTCGGCGAAGCACAATTGAAAGAGATGATGTACCGTTTAGAGTCACAAGTTGCTTAAAAATTAAGGATTTTAAAAATGAAGGAGTGTAGGAATTAAGGAATAAATTTTACATTTTTATTATTTCACTTCTTCATGACTTGGTTCTTTCATTCCTTCATTTTTTGATTCTTATATAAATTAAAATCAATGAGTTCAACAACCCTTTTCGATAAAATTTGGACGCGACACATCGTTAAAACTATTCCCGACGGACCCAGTGTTATGTTTATTGATAAGCATCTTATTCATGAAGTAACATCACCTCAGGCATTTGAGGGTTTAAAGCAACGTGGGAAAAAAATTTTCCGTAAAGATCGCATCGTTGCCACTGCTGATCATAATGTTCCAACAATTAATCAGCACCTGCCGATAAAAGATGTGCTTTCGCGTTTGCAAGTTGATACGCTCATAAAAAATTGCGCTGAAAATAATATACCGCTCTACGGGTTAGGTCACGAATATCAAGGTATTGTGCACGTAATCGGACCAGAACTCGGCATTACGCAACCAGGAATGACAATAGTTTGCGGTGATTCGCACACTTCAACGCATGGTGCGTTTGGTGCAATTGCTTTTGGCATCGGGACTTCAGAAGTAGAAATGGTAATGGCGACGCAATGCTTATTGCAAACGCGTCCAAAACAAATGCGCATCAGCGTGGAGGGCGAATTACCAAAAAATGTTTTTTCAAAAGATATTATTCTTCACATCATTTCAAAAATTTCTGCGAGCGGCGCTACAGGTTATTTCGTTGAATATGCAGGTTCCGTTATTCGCGCGCTGAGTATGGAAGCGCGCATGACGATTTGCAACATGAGTATTGAAATGGGTGCGCGTGGTGGATTAATTGCACCCGATGCAACAACGCTTAACTATATGAAAGGTAGAAAATTTGCGCCTAAAGGTGAAGCGTGGAAAAAACACGTCGCTTTTTGGGAAACTTTATTCACAGATAAAGATGCAAAATTTGATGTCGAGCTCAATATTAATGCTGCAGAAATTGAACCGATGATTACGTATGGCACAAATCCAGGAATGGGAATGGGTGTTCGACAAAATATTCCGACGCTCGAATCAATGCCTGAAAAAAATCGCGTCTCGTTTGAAAAAGCTTTAAACTATATGGGTTTGCACCCAGGTGAAATGTTGCTCGGCAAACCAATTCAACACGTGTTTATTGGTAGTTGCACGAACTCTCGCATTGAAGATTTACGTTTAGTTGCTAACGCTGTTAAAGGAAAACAAAAAGCAAAAAGCGTAAATGTTTTCATCGTGCCAGGTTCAAAACAAGTTGAAGAGCAAGCGCGGGCGGAAGGTCTTGATATAATTTTTGAACAAGCAGGCTTTGAATTGCGGCAAGCAGGATGCTCAGCGTGTTTAGGAATGAATGAAGATAAAATCCCTGCGGGTGAATATTGCGTTTCAACATCGAATAGAAATTTTGAAGGCAGACAAGGCGCCGGTGCGCGTACTATTTTAGTAAGTCCGTTAACAGCCGCAGCAACAGCCATAGAAGGCGTTATTACTGATGTGAGACATTGGAATTAATTAATTTTTTTCAAACACAACAGGTTAAATAACCTGTTGTGTTTATTCTTGATAGTATTTTATGAAAAAATTTACGACTTTACAATCACGGTTTGTACCATTAAACACAACCGATATTGATACGGATCAAATAATTCCTGCACGTTTTTTGAAAGCGACGAGTAAAGCAGGATTTGGAAAAAATTTATTTCGCGATTGGCGTTACCTGAATGACAATGAAGCGACACCTAAAACAGAATTTGTCTTAAACGATGCAAATTTCACTGGTACAATTTTGGTAGCGGGAAGAAATTTTGGTTGTGGCAGCAGTCGCGAACACGCTGCTTGGTCACTCACTGATTATGGTTTCAAAGCAGTCGTGAGTAGTTTTTTCGCCGATATTTTTAAAAATAATGCGCTTAATAATGGTTTGTTACCCGTTCAAGTGAGCGATGAATTTTTAGATAAAATTTTTGCTTGCAAAAATACCGATACCCTTACGCTCAATTTAGAAAAACAAACGCTTACTATTGACGCGACGGGTGAATCAACAAGTTTTGACATTAATTCTTACAAAAAAGAATGTATGATTAATGGGTTTGACGATATTGATTATCTCCTCAGTTTGAAAAAAGAAATTGCCACATTTGAAAAAACGTTAGCCGTTTAAATAATAATGACAACTTTAAAAGTAAAGGGCTTTTAATAAAAACGAAAGAATTTTTAATTCTCAGGATAATACAAAAATACTTACTTCTTAAAACCTAAAGTGCATTTTTGTTGATGGCATTTTCTGCACGCAACA
>JAYVVO010000270.1:0-4796 GCA_043786955.1 Saprospiraceae bacterium | reverse complement strand
TGGCATCTACAAAATTAATTGATACTTGCGTACAATTGAATTCTTCAACGAACCAACCAATCGCTTTCACTGCTTTGAATCCACCTGCGGGATTTTCTTTTGAAGGTTTTTCGCGCACTAAAGCTGCTAATTTTTTAGCAACGCCCACATCCGTCGTGTTTAAATTGATATTAAACGCAATGAGAAACGGTCGCGCACCAATTACAGTAGCGCCACTTTGTGCGTTGTAGCGGGGGTAAAAATCGGGTTGCCATTTCGGATCAGTTAACATTTGCGCTAAACCTTCGTATTGCAGTTTGCGAATGTCCGCCAAATTTTTTCTATACTCTGCAGTGGCAGCGGCTTCGTAGCAATAAACGGGAATGTGCAATTCTTTGCCGACGCGTTGCGCTAATTGGCGCGCATATATTGCCGTTTCTTCTAAACTAATATCTCTAATCGGCACAAGCGGACAAACATCGGTCGCTCCGATGCGCGGATGAATGCCTTTATGTAAGTGCATATCAATTAATTCGCTTGCTGTGCGTATGGCTAAAAAAGCAGCTTCGCAAACTTTTTTGGGTGTGCCAACAAATGTTATTACAGTTCGGTGCGCATCGAAACCGATATCAACGTGAAGAACTTTTACGCCGCGCACCGATTTAATAGTTGCAACAATAGCATCTATGATTTTTAAATCGCGACCTTCCGAAAAGTTTGGCACACATTCTATGAGCGGTGATTTTTTTTTCATAATTTTTTTAACCCTGTAGATTTTAAAATCTCTTAGGTTGTGGCGTTTAAAAAACTAACTGTAAATTTATTCTAAAATTCAAAGCTATGAAAATTTTAACGATCGTGCTGCTTATTACTTTCACTTTTTCGGTTAATGCGCAAAATTTGACCGATTCGATAAGATTTGTAAATGCTCCGTATGAAACCAAATTTATTCAATCGGGAGTTGCATGGCAGCATTTTCATTTCCAAGATTCCGCCATTTTTAATGCAAAGGAAAATATTAATCTCATTCGCGTGGCAAAAAATGCAAAAGGCATTCGTTGGGCATTAGGAACAGATTGCGATTCGCTTTTGCCTACCAGCGCCTTAGCAAAAAAATATGATGCAATTGCAGCAATCAATGGTTCTTTTTTTGACGTTAAAAAAGGGGGAGCAGTTGATTTTTTAAAAATTGACAATTTAGTGGTTGATACATCGAAAAGTAATGGCGTTAAATTAGCGGAACATCAACAAGCAGCATTGATTTTAAAAAATAATTTACCGTGCATTATTCATGCGCGGGATTCATTCGATTATGATTGGCAGCGCACTTTTACGGCATACACTGATGTTATGGTTTCGGGTCCATGGTTAATTCAGAATAGAGAAATAAATACTTTAACGGTGACGCCGTTTAATAAAAATCGGCACCCTCGCAGCGGCGTTTGCTTTACAGATTCAGAAATTATTTTAATCACTGTTGACGGAAGAACGTCAGATTCTTATGGTATTAACCTTTCAGAATTTGCTGCTTTGATGCGATGGCTTGGTTGTTCGGATGGAATAAATTTAGATGGTGGGGGTTCAACAACACTTTATGTTAAGGGAGAAGTAGAAAACGGTGTAGTTAATATGCCATGCGATAATAAAAAGTTTGACCACCAAGGTGAGCGCGCAGTTAGCAACATAATTATGTTAGTTCCGCAAAAGTGACAGATAAATCCTTACGTTTATTTCATTATATTCAGAAACTTGCTGAAAAACCAATTAGAATCGGCTTTGAGGAGCATTTCTAAAGTAGCATCGGCTTTAGAACTCATAGATTTTATATCCGAAATAGATTTAACGAGCGATTCAGAATCGGCACAATCTTCTTTCACGTTGCTAATCTCATCTAAAAGTTTAAGCATCGGTTCGAGTTCCCGTTTTTTTCTGTTTAAAATAATTTGCTTAACAACCTTCCAAATATCTTTCTCGCCCGCAAAATATTCTTTTCTATCGCCTGCGCGAAGTTTTTTATGTGCTAAACCCCAATCCATGAGCGCGCGCAAATTCATATTCGCATTGCCGCGTGAAATATTGAGTTCAGTCATTATTTCTTCTGCAGTTAAATCACTCGATGAGATGAGCAATAGCGCATGAATTTGCGCCATTGTGCGATTAATTCCCCATTCTGTACCAAGTGTACCCCAGGCGTGCAAAAATTTTTGTTTGGCTTCTTGCCACTCCATCATTTCGGGGTTTGTTTTTGAATTCACTGCAAGAATTTTTAAGTAGAAATATTCTGTATAAATGCCTAAAAGCACCAATTTGTTGCAATTAAATGGAATACGTTGAGGGTTTTTTATTTTCCCAGAGAAAAAAATACGTCATTTATGGAATGAATATTTTGGAATGACAAACTTTAGCATAACATTTAATCTCTAATAGCATTTTAAGGAAAAATAAATTCTATCAAAATATTAAAGCAAAAATCAACAACACTTAAAGCAAAAAAAGACTATTTAGAAAAGAAGCTAACGTTTTCGATAAAGTTTTTAGAGAAAACATTGAATCGCTGTTTTTCTCGTTAATGCGCAATGTTTTCGGTTTAAAAATTAAGTCCGCTACACCACTGAATGAAAAAATGCAAATCACGATTGAGCGCGAAATGGATTTTTTATTTCTCATTGAATCCGAAAGTAGTGAAAATTTTTATTGCATATCGAAGTTGAAACTGGTGATAATCCCGACATGATTTACTGACTGATCTCATACAACAGTATGACTTTACGGCGACATAAATTGCACATTAAACACGTTGTCATTTATTCGGGCGAATTACCCGCTAAGATGAAAATGCAACTCAAGTTTGAGCACTTCTCTTGCGCTTTTAAAAAAATAAAGCTACGCTTGCTCAACACTAAAAAACTTTTAAGCTCGCAAATTCCAAAGGAAATTCTTTTGGCGGTGCTTTCAAATTATCCAAAAGAAAAAGCTGAAAGTATTTTACGTTTAATTAGAAATAAGTTATTAAATTTGTGTAGAAATGAAGCCGAGCGCTCAAAGTGTTTCAGTCAACTGATGATACTTTCTGGCTTGCATCGCGATTTGGATTTAATAACATCTAAAATTTTAGGAGAAATACCTGTCACATTTGATTTTAGCCAACACATACTTGTAAAACAAAGAATTGAACAAGGAATTGAAATCGGTGCAAAAAACAAATAGCAAGAAGATAATTACCGTTTTATAAAAAATCTAATAATGCGTACTGATGTCACGAATGACCGTATTGCTGATTTAGCGAGCGTAACGGTTACGTTTGTTGAAAAAGTGCGACTCGAAATTTCATCGAATCAACTTTAATGAGCCTAACTAAAACAGATTTGTTTTAACTTTTCAATACTTTAATTCTGAGTTCGTCAATGTTCGATACTTTTAGAATAAATTATTGTCCAAAACTTTATTTTGTACGCTTTTTTCCGCATTCTAAAATACGTCCGAAAATATCTAAATCTTGTAACACTCAATGTTTTATGCAACGTGCTATACGTTGTGTTTTCATTAGTTAGTATTCCGTTACTGATTCCGTTTTTAGATATTTTATTACAAAAAAAATCCACTGCCGAACCAGCATTACCACACGGCAATGTGTATTCAGTCATCTATTTAAAAGATTTTCTGGCGCATCAACTTTGGTATTTACAAACGCAGTATGGCGAAGAGCGCGCACTCATAACGGTTTGCGTTTTGTTAGCGTCTTCCTTCTTCTTAAAAAATTTATTTAAATACTTAGCGCAGTGCTGCATGGCACCCGTTAGAAATGGTATTGTAGCCGATATGCGTTCGGCACTTTACGCCAAAACGCTGCGCTTACCGCTCGGTTATTTCAATGAAGAAAAAAAAGGGGATTTGATGAGCCGTATCTTAAATGATGTCACCGAAATAGAATGGAGTATTTTAAGCGTCATTGAAGCAATTGTGCGAGAACCGCTCATGGTTATTGGTGCGCTCGTGATTATGATTTGGCAATCGCCGTGGTTAACGCTTTTTGTTTTTGTTTTGATGATTTTTACTGGTGCGCTCATCGGCACAATTGGTCGCGTTCTGAAAAAACAATCCCACATAACACAAATGCGATTGAGCAATATGGTTTCTGTTTTAGAAGAAACGCTCGGCGGATTGCGCGTTATTAAAGGTTTTAACGCCGATGGCTATTTTTTAAAAAGATTCAACGAAGAGAATAATGGTTATCGCACTGCTATGAATCGCGCTATGCGACGACGCGATGCTTCTTCACCGTTGACAGAATTTTTAGGTGTGAGTATCGTTTGCGTTTTGGTATGGTACGGTTATAAACAAGTTAGCGCAGGCGCGATGTCGCCATCGCAATTTATTGCATTTTTATATGCGTTTTACAGCATTATTGATCCAGCTAAAACTTTTTCGCAAGCCTATTTTCATTTGCAGAAAGGCACGGCGGCGTTGAATCGCGTGGATTATATTTTAGATGCACCCGAAACAATTTTGGACGCGCCCGATGCACAGATTTTTTCTGCTTTGAAAAATAAAATTAGTTTTGAAAATGTGAGTTTCGCCTATCCCTCAAATGCAGAAAATCCTGTTCTAAAAAATATAAGTTTCGATATTCTGAAAGGAAAAACTATTGCACTCGTCGGTTCATCGGGTGCAGGTAAAAGTACTATTGCCGATTTACTTTTGCGTTTTCACGACGTGAGCGATGGTAAAATTTGTTTCGATGGTGTGGACATAAAAAAAATACAAATCGCTGCCTTGCGAAATTTATTTGGTATAGTTACTCAAGAAGCACTGCTTTT
>JAYVVO010000269.1:0-13067 GCA_043786955.1 Saprospiraceae bacterium | reverse complement strand
AGTGAACAACTTTAACAGCGTTACAGTAATCTGTCCCAGCCAATTTTAATATTTTAAATTGCGCACCGTCTTTCTGGATTTCTAAATCGGGTATATTTTTAAATCGTGCCGTTTGCCGAACATCATTGCTTTCAACGCTGAGTTGAACTTTATAAGTTAAATCGTTGCCGAATAAATGTGCAGGTAGTGCATCCTCCTTTTTAGAAATACTTTGTACTACAACACTCGTTGACTGTTTTTTTACTTCGGGAAGTTTCTGGATAGGATTAGAATTAGACGTATTGATGCTTTCTAAGCGCGGTTTCAATCGGTGCGGTGCGGCGGTTGCGCTTTGCTCTTTGCTCCCGACTTGGATTACATTTTGCGCTGCACCATTTGCCATTTGCGTTTTGTTCTTTGAATTTTGTTCATCACTGTATTCTTCCACAGTTTGTTTAAACAGCGATATAGCATTCATAACAGATTCAGCAATAGACGCTTGTCCAGCGTCACTACTGATGAATTGCCCATCGCGCGGGTGATTCAAAAAACCCGTTTCGATCAGAACGCTCGGCATAGCAGTTTCTTTCAGAACAATAAAACCCGCTTGTTTTACGCCGAGACTGCGCCTGTTTTCGCGACTTTGTAAATTATCTTCCACAAATTTAGCAAACAGAATGCTTTTGTCTAAATACGCGTTTTGGTACAAACTAAAAATGATATACGCTGCGGTGCTGTTTGGGTCGAAACCGTCGTACTGCGTTTTATAATCATTTTCTAATAAAATTGATTGGTTTTCTCGTCTGGCAACTTCAAAATTATCATCTTTGCGGTGGTTGCCGAGAACATACGTTTCTGTACCCGATGCGCCACTCCCTTCGTCGGTTGAGTTGCAGTGAATAGAAATAAATAAATCGGCTTTAGCTTTGTTAGCAATATCGGCGCGCTTGTTAAGTTCTATAAATTCGTCTTTATCGCGGGTGTAAATTATTTCAATGTCGGGGTATTGCGCATTTATGAGCGCACCCAAACGTTTAGTAATAGCGAGCGTATTATTTTTTTCGGTGCCGTGTTCGGTTTGGCAACCCGTATCGTAACCACCGTGACCAGCATCGAGGACAATTTTTCTGAGTTTGTAAGGTGCTGTTTCTTCAAATTTCATAGGCATTTGCGCACCATTTCTGCGCTGCATTATGTTAAATTTTTCTTTTTCGAACGGAAGAAACGACAAAACGCCCACTAAAGGCGTTATTAAGAAAATGAGATAAAACTTGTTAGTTTTCAAGAGCCTAATAGGTTTGATTAAAAGAGAAAAAAAATGGGATTTTGGTTTGAAATTGTTCATCCTATCAATACGTTTACAAAAAAAAGAGATGAGCTATTAGCTATGAGCTTTGAGCTACAAACGTTAAGCTATCAGCGGCTCACAGCTCACAGCTCACAGCTCACAGCTCTTTGCCTTTTTATTTCAGTGTGTAATTTTACGCAAATTTACGCGCAAATACAACCTAATAACATTTTATTAAACAAAAACATTGCCAAGGACAGTTTTTCTAATCCAACTATTTTAGCTGACACTGCACAAAATAGAAGTATAGACTATAAAAATCCACGCACGTTAGGTTTGAGCTATCCGAAAGATACAGCCAAAGTGGATAGTATTGGGAAAAAAGATTCGTTATTGACTGGTATCGTTTACTCAAAAGATTCACTCGATGCACCAGTTGAGTATTCTGCAAAAGATTCTATTATTTACGATAACGGCAATAATTTAATTCACCTCTATGGTTCTGCGTCGGTAAAATACACAACTATTAGTCTCACGGCGCAATATATTTCTATTGATACTAAAAACAGTATTGCTGAAGCAGTGCCACTACCCGATACTGCTGGTAAAATGAAAGGCATTCCTCATTTTAAAGACAGCGACCAAGATTTTACGGTCAATAAACTGCGCTATAATTTTAAAACCAAAAAAGGATTAGCTTACGACATCACTACCAAACAAAAAGATGTTTATGTGCATGGTGGTCTTTCAAAATTTGTTTCTACGGCAGCCGATAGCGTTACTGAGCGTCGCGATGTGGCATATTCGCAAGGTGCTATTTTTACGACGTGCAATGCACCGCATCCGCATTTTGGTATTGTGAGTCAAAAACAAAAAGTTATAGCTAATAGTATGATTATTGTCGGACCGTCGCAACTCTACATCGGCGATGTGCCGACGCCTTTATGGTTGCCGTTTGCATTTTTTCCTTTGACGCGCGGTGCGCACACGGGTCTCATTTTTCCAAAAGATTATACTTCTTCACCGACGGATGGTTACGGACTGAATGGTGTAGGTTGGTATTTCCCCATTTCAGAAAATTTAGATGTACAAGCTGTGGGCGATGTGTATGTTAAAGGTACTTTTGGTTTACGCGCCACTGTGGATTACGTAAAACGTTACAACTATAATGGTTCCTTCACACTCAGCACGCGCAGCCAACGCAATGAGGACGCCTTGGATAATATAACGCGCTCAAATTCTTGGAGTGTGCAATGGAATCACTCGAAAGATAGTCGCGTAAATCCGACGTTGTCTTTCAATGCAAGTTTAAACATGGCAGGTAGCGCGAGTAAATCGGCGCCACAAAGTAATCTTTCGGGTTCAGCAATAAATACATACCAGACGGTGACGCAAAGTAATTTAAACTCTAACATTAGTATGAGTAAACAATTTCCTGGTCAACCGTATTCGCTGTCTGGTTCGTTTTCACATTCGCAAAATTTAAACACGCGCGATTTTAACGTCACGTTTCCGAACTTAAATTTTCAACTTCAAACTATTTATCCTTTTAAAAGAAAAGTTACGATTGGGACTGAGCAGTGGTATGAAAAAATAACTTTTCAATACCAAGGACAATTCAATGGTCGCATCTCGACCAAAGACTCGCTGCTTTTTACCGACCAGATGTGGAAAAAAGCACTCACAGGTGCAAGCCACACGATGAGTTCGAGCGTGAATTTTAATTTGTTCAAGTATTTCAACGTGTCGCCTTTCATCAATTATAATGAGTATTGGTATTTGAGAAAACAAAACCGTACGTTTAACAAGGACAGTTTTTTAATACACTACGATTCAACTAAAATTGTAACTTTCCGTGGCGATACGGTTTACGACATTAAACCCGACACACTGAAATACGGCAACGTTGATACAGCTTATCAAAATGGATTTAATCGCGTGTATAATTTAAACACTGGTGTGAGTTTAAACACACGCATTTTTGGTCTGTTAAATTTCAAAAGTGGTTGGTTGCGCGCCATTCGGCATACTATTTCGCCCACATTTAGTTTTAGCTATTCACCCGATAACCGCCGCTATTTAGACTCTGTTCGCAACGACACGCGCTCACCGTTTCAAAATACGATTTACAACCGATACGAAGATGCTATTTTTGGTGCGCCTTCAACGAGTGGTGCTTCGGCAGGCATGAGTTATTCGTTTTCAAATCTGTTTGAGTATAAAAGTTTTAATTCCAAAGATTCGACATTTCATAAAGGGAAACTTATCTTCGATAATATCAACATCGGCGGTAGCTACAATGCGCTCGCCGATTCGTTTAAATGGAGTCGCGTTTCGATGGGTACGGGAACAAATTTATTTAACGGACTTTCTTCTATTTCCATCGCTGCTTTATTCGATCCTTACGGACGGACGGCAAAAGGTGCGCGCACACAAACATTTGCTTATCAACAAAATGGTCAATTATTAAATTTTGAAAACCTCCAACTTTCTATCAATACGCGAATAAGCATTTTACAAATTCGCGATTTTTTTGGTGAAAAAGATAACGACGGTAAATCTATAAAAAAAGAACTTCCAAAAGGTTCGGGCGCAGAATACGAAACACTCTGGGATTTTCTCGGCGCATTCGCCTTTAATCATTACTTTGCGATGAATATTACGCGACCTGATAATACAGTCCGCGACACTTTTACTTTTCAGCATACGCTCAATACATCGGGTTCTTTTCCGCTGAGTAAACGCTGGCGATTAACGTTGAGCAACATTGGCTACGATTTTGTGCGCGAAACACTTACCTATCCCGATCTCGGTTTCACAACCAATTTGCATTGCTGGGAAATGGGCATGAACTGGCAGCCGTTGCGAAACACGTACCAATTCTTTTTGCGTGTAAAACCTGGTTCGCTCGATTTTTTGAAACTGCCGTATAATAAATATCAGTAGCGATTTTTGAAACGCCTAATAAATTTTAATTCACTCCCTAAAAGAAATAAGCAACACAAAAAAGCGTTTTGGTAATTCATAGTATCTAATTAGTTGTTGCCGAGCATCAACAAAAATAAACAATATCATTAATAGGTGCGCATTGTGCTGTATTTTTGCGGTGTATCCCATACAGATAAATTTTTAAAATGTTACGATTAGCTTTACCGATTTTTTGCGCCGTTATTTTTACTTGTTGTGCAGTGGCACCACTGCAAGCGCAAACACCAGAGTTTTTAAAAATTGATAGTCGCGTACAATTCAGAACGCCTGAGGCAACGTGTACAGGCGCAGCCAAAGCGGGTAGCACAACGCGCACATTGAGTCCGAAATCGAAATCGAATGATAAACACTTTTTGTGTTTGGGCGATTCGCTGTTGATTAAACACAATGGCGATCAGAATTTATCGGAAGATCCAAATGCCGCGACTTTGCCAGGCATTGCGTACATTTTTTATAAATGCCCACCAACAGTTGGTGGACCGCGATTGTCTGACGTGAAAACCGATCCATGTATAGAAACCAAATCTATTAATGGCGTACCTCCGAGTGGCGGTTTTTATTTAGCGCGCGATAAAGCCTCGGGTAATGCGACATTCATAAATACAAAAAATATCCAAAATACTTTTAATGGCGGTGCACCAGTGAAATATTATTTCGCGCCGTTTACATTATATAATTATTTAGCAAACCCACCCGACGCAGAAGGCGATACAGCGTGTGTAAATGTAAATATTGCCGATGGAACCCCTTTAGATACGTTTTCGGTTGTTTATTTAAATGCAATTCAATTACTCAACCCAACCATAAATGGATTAAGTGGCTCATTTACGGCGTTAGGTGGTTTATCGCAATACGATGGTTCGCCTTACACAGTAACAATTGTAAATCAAACGAATGCTGCTATAAAAGGTACCGTAACGGGGAATCCGATTCATAATAACAAAATAAGTTTTACAGTGCCAGTTGCAGGAAGCTATTTGGTTAGCGTTACAGATGGAAAAAGTTGTGGCTTTTCACAAGTGTTTAACTTGCCGAGTGTTTCATTTGCTATTTCAACGGAATCTGTTTCTTCAGGCGATACCGCTTGCGTATCTTTTAAAGTAGCTAATTTTAATAATGTTGCATCGTTTCAATTTGGTGTAAAATATGAAAGCAATAATTTAAGATTAGTCGGTTTAAATAATACTAGCGGATTAGTACCCGCTTTAGATCTGAATTCTACGGTGCATGATGATGGCGTCGGTGATATTACTTTCGGGTGGAACGCTAATTCAGGTGGTGTTTCGAAGGCGGATAGCACAATTCTTTTCACGCTTTGTTTTAAAGCGATCGGACCGAATGGAATAATTTCTCCTGTGGTATTCAAAGATTCTATTTCAAGTTTTGACGTCACTACGGCGGATGGCATTTCTACAAAAACAACACATACCGACGGAAGTGTGCGGATTGGATTAATTTCTTATAGTTTGATAGCACGCACTGATAGCACTTTGTGTAGTGGTGATACAACTGGTAAAATAAGATTAATTCCAACGGGCAACGGTGCACCGTTTTCTTATACTTATGTGAACACGACTAATCCGCTCATAAAAGGAACAGGCACAATTTCTGCCAACGATTCGGCAATTATTTCTAAACTACCCTCAGGACAATATAAGGTTTCGGTTCTTAATTCCTTAAATGAAAAACGCGATACAATCGTTAGCATCAAAACACCTAATCCTATTTTTATTAACCCACCCATCGCAGTTAATCCTAAATGTTTTGGCGATAAAAATGGTAGTTTAACTTTGGCGGCTTTTGGAGGTGGTACACAACCTTATTCTTTTAAATGGTCGAACGGCGCAACGACGGTAGGTATTTCAAATTTGGCATCGGGTACATACTCTTGCGTTCTCACTGATTTTCACGGATGCCAAGCAAGCACGAGTGGTTCTATTGGAGTGAATCCAATTGCGATTTCAAATAAAAATATTATTGGTGCATTGTGTCTCGGAAAAAATAATGGCGCTGCAACTTTTAATCTTTCGGGTGGAACGACGGCTTCTGGAAATTATAAAATTAGTTTGAATGGTGGCGCAGCAGTAACCGCGAAATCGGGGAATTTTATAAATTTAGCACCGGGCACGTATCAACTCGCTATCACAGATGATAACAGTTGCGTTTCGCAAGATTCATTTGTTATTAATAGTACGCGCACACTCACAGCAAATGCTGTAGTTTCTAATATTACTTGCAAAGGATTGAACAATGGTTTCATCAGCATTGTCATTGCAGCAAACGGCAGCGAAAATCAACCATATAAATTTAATTGGGCGGCAAATGCAGGGGTGCCAGTCAATAACGGTCGCACGTCTTCTGTGAATAAATTAGCAGCAGGAAAATATACGATCACTGTTTTTGACGCAGACGGTTGCAAAATAGATACCGCTTACAGCGTTACTGAACCTGATTCGGTTAAAATTAATTTGTTGAGTTCGCGCAACGAATCATGCACAGTTGGTACGGACGGTGAAATTAATATCGGAGCTACGGGTGGAACACCTTACGCTGCGCCGCGTTTTTATCAATATAAATGGTCGCGCTTTGCGAGCGATACACTTTCTGTTTTGAGTAAAGTGAAAGGCGGAAGTTATATTGTGACTGTGAGCGATGCGCAAGGATGTATGGCTTCTAAATCATTTACTATTACGAGTCCAACATTTCCTAAAATTGATAGCTTTTCTGTAAAAGCGGCGACTTGTGCAGAAAAACAAGACGGCAAATTAAAAGTATATGCGCACGCTACAACAATCGGGACAACTATAAAAGGATATAATTGGAGCAATGGAGGTATTGCTGACACGATTATAAATTTAAGTGCTGGCAAATATTACGTAACGGTTCTGAGCAGCGATGGTTGTCCAAAATCGGATTCTGCCGTAATAACAGCACCACAACCTATAAAATTGGATTCACTCAATTTTTCTAAAGCTGATCCCACGTGTCCAAAATCGTCAACAGGGAAAATTACATTGATCGTAAAAGGTGGTACGCCGCCATATAAATACAATTGGTCGGCAGGTCCGACAACCAACCAACCCATTTTTGGATCACTCACTTCGGGAACATATAGTTTTAGCGTGACTGATGCCAATTCATGCACCGCTTTTGAAACGAGTGTTGTTTTAATTGAACCGCCAACAATTTCAGTTAATTTTACAAATGTTACAAAAGTAAGTTGCTACGGCAAATGCGCGCCAGGCGATGCGATGGCAACAGCGATTGCAAGTGGCGGAACAGTTAATAATGGATTGTATTCGTTTCAATGGTCTTCGGGTGAAACAAACGGTAATACAAACCAAAGCACAAGTAAAACGCTTTGCCCAGGCACGCAATACGTTACTGTTACTGATGCGCAGTGCGGCACAATTGCGAGTCTCGTTGTTGGTCAACCGGATTCATTTCAATTTAACAGCCCAAGCATTACCCCTGCTAATTGCCATGGCAATAAAAACGGCAGTGCTACTGTAAATGTTAAATCGGGTAGTGCTACGCCACCTTATGCTTATTTATGGTCAACGGGTTCAACAACAAATAGCATTGTAAACGTAGCGGGCGGTCGTTATACTGTTTTAATAACTGATGCAAATTCATGTCCTTATAATTACACAGTTTTTATAGATCAACCTGATTCGCTCAAACTTGATACCGTAAGCACTACTACGCACGATGTTACATGTTATGGTTTGCAAGATGGCGCGATTGAACTTCAAAAAATTGGTGGTAATGACGGTAACGTCAATTACAATTGGAATCCGAATGTTTCGACCACTAATAAAGCGCAAGGATTAGCATCAGGTAGTTACAGCGTAACTTTAACCGATAGTCGCGGATGTACTGATTCCCTCACGCACACTATTGCGCAACCCGATAAAATTTATTTTTTCCTTTCACCTATTGTAGCTTCGCGCTGCGCAGGCGATTTAAATAACGTTCGACTCGACACCGCTTTTGGTGGTACGTATATGCACCAATTTTCGCTTTCCGTTGATAATGGTCCGCAATTCCCCATTGGTTATTACGTGCCTGTTATCGGTGGCGCGCCACACAATTTAACAATTCAGGAACAGTTTACGGGATGTTTTGTTGATACAACTGTATTTGTACCAGAACCACCGCCGATTAGCGTTACTTTTAATACGCCTGAACTGATTGATAAAACCGCTTTATTACGCATTGGCTTGGGCGATAGCGTAAAACTCGATTCCAATATTGTGAAAGTAACAACAGCGCTACCACTCGATTCAGTGAGTTGGTCACCTACTACTTTTTTGCGCTTCGGTAGTAGTTTATTATATCCAACGATTCGACCTTTAGACGATGTAACTTATAAACTGACCGTCAAAGATGCCAACGGTTGTGTAGGTTCTGGTATTCTCGCTGTGCAAATAGATAGGAACCGAAACGTTTATATTCCATTGGTCTTTTCGCCAAATAATGACGATGTCAATGATTTTTTCGCGCCGTTCAGCGGAACGGGTGTTAAAAATATAAACTTTTTCAAAATTTTTGATCGCTGGGGTGCGCAACTTTACGATAAAGAAAACTTCCCACCCACCAGTGACCCCGCAATATACGGTTGGGATGGAAGTTTTAGAGGCAGTGCCGTACCGGTTGGAGTTTATGTTTATGTCGTCCAAGTTTTATTTGAAGATGGTCAAACGCTTTTGTACAGAGGTGATGTTACTTTGGTGAGATAAAATTCAAAAGGCGAAAGACAAAAGGCAAAGAGCAAAAAACAAAAAAGGCAAAGAGTAACAAAAATATTAAGCAAGTTTTTTGCCCTCTATTTTTCTCTTTGCCTTTTTTGTTTTTTGCTCTTTGTCTTTTGTTATTTGATTCTTATTTTTTCATCGGCATCATTTTGCCAAAAAAATTAATAAAATATCCATCTTTCAACTTTGATTTCGCACCACTCTTTCTAGTAAATGTTCCATCATTCATTAAATATGTTCCATCCACCAATGTTATATTAAAATCCATAGGTGTCATAACATCGTTCTTCATCTCCATCATTTTACCGTTTTGCATCATAAAACCATTGTGCATATCACTATTATCTGACGATGTGGTATTTTTCATTTTGTCCATGCTGCTATTAGAATTCATAGCATCACCACTATTCATTCTATTTTTTCCCATTTTATTTCGATTCATCCCCATTTTTCTATGATTCATCGAAGTGTCTCCATCTTCCATTTCCATTTTTGAATTACGATTCATTTCCATTTTAGAACTACTATTCATTCTCATCTTCCTTTTATTCATTGAAGAATCGCGATTCATTCGCATGTTTGAATCATCATTCATTCTACGATTTTTATGATTTATAGAAGAATCGCGATTCATTCGTATGTTTCTATGCTTCATGGAAGAATCACGATTCATTTTACTTTGTGGATTGATTGATGTATCGCTACTCATTCCTTCGCCGTTAGTTCGGTCGCCATTAGTTCGATTACCTTCCATCTCTTGGCGATCCATTCCTCGATCATTCATTTTAAAGGTGGAATGCATAACGCTATCATTGATAGTGCCTTTGTTGTTCATCGCGTCGCGCGTTTTTCTGTATTCAATATTGACGGCACTGTCCCTATTCCTGTCGCTTCTCATAGCATCACCATTCATTTTATCGGATGAATTTGTCATGCTGTCTTTCTGCGTTTGTGTATATTGCGCAGATACGTTTTGTAATTCTGTCATCAGAGCTACAGATAAAGTTAAAAGAATTTTGTACATTTTCATGTGTTTTGATTTTGAGTGAATGTTTTAGGGGGCAAAGTTGTACCTATTTATAAAATATACTATTACATAATTTTTTACAAAAGTTTCATCATTTACTGACTAACAAGCATACACACCGCACGGAACACTAAAAAATTAATTCTTCACCTACTAAAAGAGACCGAAAATTTTTTTTCTTTGTTTTTCAAATTTTTTCCTTGGTGCTTCCTTATTTAGTTCATCTATTTGCTGGTATGCTTTCATTAATGGTTCTGGAAGAACGCCGTTATAAGCAATTTTATAAAATGAAAAACCATTGAAAGGAATTACACTTTTGCTGGCTGCTATTTTGATTTGCTTATCAACTTGCTTTTGCTTAAAATAATCTAAAAATACATCCACTCTTTCTACTTTGAGTTGATTCCATTTGCTATTAATAATTTTTGTACCGATATAACGCTTACACTTATCTTGAATAGTAAATAACATGGAGGTTTTCATTCGACTATTTAAAAAATGAACAAAAACGGAATCCTTCACAGACATTTTATCAATTTTTAAAGAATCTTCCTCGCTTAAAGCGGCACCATTTATATTATTTGTAGCAAGAAGATACTTCTTTTTGGCTTCAAAAAATAAAATATGCTCCTTCTCTTTTTCTTCATACAGCTCTGGCGAAACAGTAATAGTTGCATCTGGATTTTTTTTCAGAAAGTCTGACATCTTCGCAATAAAATCTTTCTGATTCGATTGAAGAACACTATTTCGCATTTGCCATTTGAGTGAGAGCGATTTCTCTATTTCATTTTCAATACTTCGCACTTCATGCCTGTACGGTATTGTTACGGGTTTAACAAAAATATTAGTGATTAAATCCCAAATAACATTTTGCAGATGAAATTTGGGATTCTTTAAATTACCTGTAATCGGAATGTCGTAATCAATAACGTTTCCATTTTCACGAATAAAAGCCATGATGAGCGGTGCGGGCAACCATTTAGTATCTTTATTTCTGACGCGTTTACCTACTCTTGGGTCAATAACTACAAAATGGTTTTCACTCTGTATGTCGCTGTTGCGCACTTTCCATTTGCCATTAAATTCAATGGTGCCTCTATCTAAAGGAAAAGAAGTGTAAGACAAAACATATGGATTAAATAATGAAGCTGGCAATTTTTGGAGTTGATAATTTAAATCGAAATCGCCACTATCTTTAGGGTTTATACTCAATTTTATATTGCCATTGCCGTACGGTTTTATGCCCGATTTAAAATAAACGGTTGCGCGCGCATGATTTTTATCAATCGAATCGGCAATAATGTTCAGTGGTTTGAAATTAATGGCAAATTTTTCACTCGTGTGATAATCGTTAAATTCTAAATCGCCATCGCGAATTGCCAATCTGTTAAGTTTGTAATAACTACTAAAAAAGTTTCGCGAAAGGGTTTTCACATATCTACCAATAGTGAGAATGAGGTTAAATTTATCAGCATCGGCTTTTGCGGCATAATATTTAGAACCTTTTTTACCAAACATCATTTGCGCATTATTCAAATAATCGTACCGTTCATATTTTAAATAGGGCGCGTTGAGCAGTATCGAATCGAAAACATACTTGTGATTTTCTGGGCTTATTTCGTTAATACCAATCGTCAGTTTTTTAAAAGAAGCATAATCTTCTCTGCTTGTTTTTCCAAAATGAAAATCATTAACGCCGAGCATTCCAGTAGCAGTAATTTTTTCGCCGTTACTGAAATTACCCTTCGCTTTTATATCCGCATCGAGCGTAGCTCTAAATTTTCCATAGAAAGATAATTCTTTTAAATATTGCTGAATAACTTGTAAATCAAGTTTATTAATAACAGCCGCCAAATAATAATCTTTACTTTTTACATTAAGGTTGAAATCACCTTTAAAATTTCCGCTTCCTTCGCCCGGTATAAATGAAAATTTTGAGACAAACGTATCGTTGGCAGTTAATTTTTCGGCACTTTCAAAAGTTAAATTTTTAATCGAAACATTGACAGGAATAAGTTTTTCGCGATAATAAATTTCACCGTTTGTTATTTTTATACTCGGGAAGTTTCTACGCACTACGGTCTTAATAAGATTAGAAGTATCCTTGGAAGAAAATTTTTGTATGAGGTCGGTAAAATTATAAATTTTTCTTTCTTGTGTAATTGTTGCTTTCGGATTGTCAAAAATAAGCTCATTCACTTCAAATGTTTTGTGCAATAATTTACGCAAGGAAATATTTAAACTTGCGCCACTGGCAGAAATAAAAATACTGTCGCTTTGAAATTCATAAATTTTGAGATTTCTAAAATAAAAATGGCCTGTAAACGGATTTACATACGCCCAGTCCATTTTAATTTCTCTACCTGTATATTTTGTGTCGTATTTTTCTATTACATATTTAGTAATCGGTGAAATAAATAAAATAACAACCACCGCAATTATTGCTAAAGCGATTAAGATAGAAAAAAATATTTTTTTAGATCTATTCATGGAATGATGTAAATCTTATTTATTTTCCATTTTCAAAATTTTATAGTTTTTAATCATAGCCTTAAACTGAAATTTTTAATCCCCTTGGTTCTCAGTTAAATCATTATGCTCATCGCCGCCAATACTATAATAATTATTTTCTTCATCTTCATTACCGATTTTTTCTTCATCATCATCGAGGTCTGAACCTGGCACGTCCAAATCATCGCCATATTGTTTATCGTCTAACTCTCTGCCGTTATCAAATCCAATGATTTCATTATCTTCAATGTCTTTAATTTTTGAAAGATCTTCTAATTCAATATCTTTTTCTTCATGGCTATGGTTATAAATATCTTCGCTGGCAGGATGAACAGGGTAACCTGGGAAATCTGCGTCATTCTCAGTTTTAGGTTTGTGAGGGTGCGTATCGGTAATATTTTTTTTATCCAACATAAAAAATAAATTAATAGGTGAATTAATGTCTTGAGAAATGGTTTTTGACAAACAAATGCTGCTCTTTTTCTGTCATTTTATCAGTTGATTCAACAAATATTTT
>JAYVVO010000268.1:0-1577 GCA_043786955.1 Saprospiraceae bacterium | reverse complement strand
CGACCTAAAACTATAATTTCCGACAGTTTTGTGAGGCTCAATGCCGAACAAAACTGAATAATAAAAGTGATCATTATATAATGCAGCCTACTTAAAATAAGGAGTATAATTTTTTTATCCATAAATATGGGATTAGTAAGCGCTTTTATTTGAGTACGGCAGGGTGTATTTCCATTGAGTAAAATGATGAAATTATACTTTTTGCCTGATTCTACTTCAAAAGAAATAGAATCTAAATCAGTTATAAAGGTAACTTTTTTTGTTTTACACTTCCACTGACTACCTATTGTAAATAAATCGGGCTTTTTTGTCGAGTCTATAATCCAACCTCCGCGCATGAAAAAATCATCACCTACGCGTATATCCACTTTAGTAGAGGTTGCTTTAATAGTTGGCAAACTATCTTGAGAAAAAATTGGCTGACTAACTAAAAGAGATTCAAAAACCAGTACCAGTTTAGACATAATCAATCTTTTTTAAAAAGTTGAAAGCATTTCTAATTTTTTTTGAAAAATTTTATGAATATCTAATAAGGCGAAAAATAAAACTGTAGCAGCCGTATTGATGAGCAGATATTGTACCATCGGAATTTTTGAAATTAAATGCCAAAGATTCACTTGCTTCCAATATGCACTAAAATCAATACCTTGTAAATAAGCTATAAAGACAAAGCCGAACAAAAAGTAGGCGACAGAAATAATTACAGGAAAATAATTAAAAGTTACTTTAGGTTTTATGGGTGCTAAATGTTGGAAAACCAAATCGGTTACATTAAAATCGAAAATGAATGAGATTATTATAAACTTTTAAATAAATATCTTGCACCACATCTTTTCTGTCCTCCACGTTATTAATCATTCTGAAAACAATTTGGGCGACTAAACTTTCCGTATTGTTAATAATAATGCCGAAACTTTTAGAATCACCTCCTAAAACTTTTTCTACCAAATATTTATCCGACAAAAGTTTACGCTCCGAATTGTTCACGTGCCTTTAGTTTTTCTTCGCATTTTTATTTGACAGACGAATTTAAGATATGTTGCAAAACGCATAGAAAAGCAAATTTAAATAAATAAGACAGTTTCATAAATATTTCTACTGTCTGAAATATTCCGATTTAAAAAACGACTAACAATTTAGTATCTTTGTTCGTTTTTTTATAAAGCGCAACCGAACAATTTCATAAGCGCAAAAAATTATTTACACAGTATGGTGGCAATGGTCGTGCAGTTTCTGCTCAGTTTATCTTTATTAATTATTCTTCACGAATTTGGACATTTTTTGCCCGCGCGTTGGTTTAAAACGCGCGTTGAAAAATTCTTCTTATTTTTTGATTATCCTGGCAAATTATTTTCTAAAAAAATCGGCGATACAGAGTGGGGAATAGGTATGTTGCCACTCGGTGGTTATGTGAAAATTTCTGGCATGGTAGATGAAAGCATGGACACCGAAGCGCTGAAACTTCCGCCGAAAGATTACGAGTTTCGCTCAAAAAAAGCGTGGCAACGACTAATCATTATGTTGGGAGGTGTGACGGTTAATTTTTTACTCGGTTTTTTTATTTTTGGAATGTTGTT
>JAYVVO010000267.1:0-1581 GCA_043786955.1 Saprospiraceae bacterium | reverse complement strand
TCGTTCTGAAACACGAGTTCTTTATTTGCAATGACTAACTCAGCTGCGCGTTTTTCTTTCTCATCGTTCTGAAACACGAGTTCTTTATTTGCAATGACTAATTCTGCTGCGCGTTTTTCTTTCTCGTCGTTCTGAAAAGCCAACTCAATATTAGCGATACCTAATTCTGCTGCGCGCTTTTCTTTTACTTCATTCTGAAAAATGAGTTCTTTGTTTGCGACTACCAATTCTGCAGCGCGTCGCTCTTTCACTTCGTTCTGATAAGCCAATTCATTATTCGCCACTACCAATTCTGCTGCGCGTCGCTCTTTCACTTCGTTCTGAAAAAGAATCTCTTCATTGGCAATTTTCAAATCGGCAACTAATTGTTCATTGCGCAGAAAGTTTTTATTTTTATTTATACTCTGTTCCGTTACGTCTGTGAATACAACAATAACGCTCGTCGTTTCATTATTTTGTTTCTGCAATGGCTGATAAATACAATTAAAAAAATACTTCACCAATTTATCGCCTCTATAAATGTCCGCCTCATGTTCATTAATATAAAACGGCAAACCAGATGCCACTACACTATCAATAAGCGTATCTATTCCCTGATTTTCAAGTTCTGGAAACACATCAAATAGCGGTTTACCAATAATATTTTTTCCTTTTTTAAAAATTTGGAGATAAAAATCGTTCGCAAATTCTATAGTATAATTCTTGCTATTGAAAATACAAATTGCTACTGTTGCCTGTTTCAGTGCCTCGCGTTCTTGTAAATCAATTAACTTTGGTTTGTTCATTCTTTTTAATTATCTATTTTTATGTCATACAAAAAGGTGCAGCGCACCTCAATATTTATAGAAAACCATAACTCAAATCTCAAAAAGTGCAGAGCATTTCTGTAAAGTTTGATTTATGTTAAGGTGCGTTGCACCTTTTTCCCTAATTTTATAGGGGCTACAAATGTTGAGGTGCGCTGCACCTTACGTAAACTAAATTTTTATGTATCTATTTAGCTGAAGCTAAAATGAAACTCAATTGAAACGCTGATTTAGCTGAAAACCTGCGTTTTAATTCATTAAGGCCTAAATAATTAATTTTTTATTTTAAGAAATAGATAGAAAAGAACTCGCAAAAAATTATTCCTAAAAACTTATTCCGTATTCCCTATCAAAACGTTGCTAAAATAGCGCGCAATTCTTCTCTACTTATATTTAATTTGAGTTGAATTTTTCGAAGCATCTCTTCTTTTTTATCTTCTGTAAAAAAGAAGTCGTTATCGGTGAGCGCCGCAAATTTTAATTTAAGTTTTGCTTTTTGTTCGCTCCAATTTGCTGGGATTGTATTTGCGTTTATCAATTCAACTCAATTTAAATGATGACTAAATTTATTTTTTACAAAGATGCCTAAACCTTAAATAAGTTTACTTACACAATCGAACAAAAAACTTACATAATTTTTGGATCGACAAACTTATTGCGTGTTTTCCTATTTCTTTGTATTATATTTATTCATCGCAACGTTAATGCCTTCGTTGATAAATGCTTCAATGGTTTTGCGGGCTGTGTCAATAATGTCGGGTAGAATTTCATTTTC
>JAYVVO010000266.1:0-1582 GCA_043786955.1 Saprospiraceae bacterium | reverse complement strand
CAGCGCGTGGAAAGTAATTCGCATATTGAATTAGCCATTCAACAACTCGAAGAATATTTTAATAGGCAGCGCACCGTTTTTAATTTGCCACTTATTTTAGATGGTGGAACGCCATTTCAACAACAAGTTTGGAAATATATCAGCGATATTCCTTTTGGTAAAACTGTGAGTTACGGTAGCATTGCATTACAAATGGGCGACATGAAAAAAGTGCGCGCCGTCGCTGCTTCAACAGGTGCAAATTTTTTCGGTATTGTTATTCCATGTCATCGCGTTATTGGTGCCGATGGTGCACTCACGGGCTATGCCGGTGGATTGGCGCGCAAACGTGCACTGCTCACTTTTGAAGGCGTTTTACCTCAAATGTTGGCGTTGTAAATTCATTTTGCAATGTCGGATTAAAATAAACTCAAGCAGATTTGTTTACGTTTGAGTTACTTTAAAAAAGTAACACTACATCATCTAATTTTATGCAGTGTTACTTCGTCAATTAAAACAAAATTTCTCCAAAATAGACTGTAATTTTAAGATTACCTTTTGAAACCTGTAAAGGTTCAACAGTCATATTCATGTTGTTATGGTAGTTATCTCTAAATATTGTAGAATCAATTTTTCTTGTAATTTCATAGCTTTTGCCATCTACATCACTTACCCTAACTTTACCATCAATAAATCCACTTACTTCATAAGTAGTTTGAACAACCTCTGCTTTTGTATTTGCGTAGAGATGCAAATTTTGAGTTTTTGAAAAATCATTTAATCGAATCGTGTGAGTATTTTTTTGGCATTGATAAAATAATAAAATTGATACAACTAAAATAAAAATTGAAATAATAATAATTTTGTTTTTCGAGCTCAATGTAGATTAAAATTTATTCATTTTTAAAATAAAAAATTTTAATCCATTTCAGGTGAATATGAAGGCTCCCTTAGTCCATCAGCATCTCTAAAACTTATGCCAGTTATACCTTGCTTTTCAATTTCTAACTTTAACCTTTCAGAAATGAAAAAACCCGATGAAATAAAATTAAACTTAAACATATCTTTATCAATTAGCTCTCTTTTTAATAATAAATCTGAAACAGCAACTTCTCTTTTGTTTTTTATTACTCTAAAAATTTCTTTATGTAGCTCAAAGTATTCTTCAAAATTCTTAAACTTTAGATTGTCTTCAAGTGTTTCCGTTCCAACAAAAGGTTTAATTCTAAAAATTGTTTTATCCCAATCAATATATTTGGATTCGCATTCTGGCGCACTCATGAAAAAAAAATAAAAATCTTTAAGCCCGTCTTTAGTTTTTATTTTTATTTTGAAAGTCTGATAGCCATCAATTTTATATTTTTCCAATATAACCAACAATCTTAAACTGATTATCATACAAGAATAGCTTCCGCCTCCACTGAAATTCATTAAATCAGTTAATTTAGCTCCTCTAACAAGTTCAAAAACAGGAAATATTACTTCATAATCTATTTTTTTTTCGAAATAAGTTTTAAGGTAAGAATTCGAGAGCGTGTAATCATAATTTTCTTGCACACTAGATATTTCGACCTGATGACTTACATACCCTGTTTCATTTTTA
>JAYVVO010000265.1:0-4813 GCA_043786955.1 Saprospiraceae bacterium | reverse complement strand
GTTATATTGTAACGAATGATAAACACTTTAATAATTTAAAAGCAGATAATTCTTTTAGTATAAAAATTGTAAATGAGGATGAATTTGCTGAAATATTTAGTCATTTAAAATCAAAATTTCTATGAAACGTCGCGCTTTGTTGAGTTCCATCCCTTTTCTTCCAGCCTTTGGATCGTCATCATTTTCAAATCTTCACGCTATGCCATTTTTAAAAAATATCAATGAAACGGCAAAATTTAAACACTCCGCCTGCCGTTGGTGCTACAACAGCATTCCGTTGGAAGAATTTTGCGAAAAAGGTAAAGCACTCGGTTTAAAAGCAATTGATCTACTGTCACCTGATGAAACTGTTATTGCACAAAAATATGGTTTAGCGAGTTCGATGATTATGTCGCAACCCGATAAATTTGGTATTCCACACGGATTTAATCGCATTGAAAATCACGAAGTTTTAGTACCTTTTTACGAAAAACTTATCGTGCGCGCTGCCGAACTAAACGTTAAAAATGTGATTTGCTTTTCTGGAAATCGCGACGGTTTGAGCGACGTGCAAGGCATTGGCAATTGTGCTATTGGTTTGAGAAAACTTATGCCGCTCGCAGAAAAATTAGGCGTTATAATTTGTATGGAATTACTAAATTCAAAAATTGATCACCACGATTATCAATGTGATAAAACAGATTGGGGCGTGTCGCTTGTGAAAGCTGTTGGTTCTGCTAATTTCAGATTGCTGTACGATATTTATCACATGCAAATTATGGAAGGGGACGTTATCCGAAACATAAAAGATAATCACCAATATTTTGCGCACTATCATACAGGTGGTGTTCCGGGCAGACATGAAATTGACGAAACCCAAGAATTATTTTATCCTGCCATCATTAAGGCTATTGTGGAAACAGGATATGACGGTTATATCGCACAAGAATTTATTCCTGCAAATACCAATAAATTAGCGTCTTTAGAACGCGCGTTGAAAATTTGTACGGTTTAATTTAGGGAAGAGGGAATAAGGAAGAGGAATAAAATCCCTAAATTATAAATGAAAAAGCCTCACTTTTCTTTTTGAAAGAGAAGTGAGGCTTAATTGTGTATCAACAACAAATTATTTTTTCGCTGCGTAATCCACTACAATATGACAAAAAGTTTTGAGTCCTAAAATAAAACCGCTTTCATCCATGTAAAAATCGGGTGTGTGATGCGGTGCAGCTTCTTCCATTTTTTTATTTACCGGTCGAACGCCAATATCGAAAAATAAACTCGGTACTACTTCGGCGTATTTTGCAAAATCTTCCGCGCCTGTAACGGCATTCACCAACATCGTTTTGTTTTTTCCCGCCACTTCTTCAAATGTCGGCACCATTTTAGCCGTTAAATCTGGATTGTTGTACGTCACAGGATTGCTGATATCAATTTCAACAACAGCCGTCGCGCCACTCGCTTCAGCAATATTTGTCGCCATGCGACGGATGTTTTCGTGAATTTGGTACTGAATTTTTTTATCGAAGCAGCGAATAGTACCAGTCATGCGCGCTTCTTCTGGAATTATATTTCCTCGATTTCCCGCGTTGAATGAACCAACTGTAACAACAGCTGGTGTTTCAGTGAGCGGTGTCATTCTGCTTACAATAGTTTGCAAACCGTTTACGATTTGCGCGCCAATCACAATCGGATCAATACCACCCCACGGCATAGCACCATGAGTTTGTTTTCCTTTAATAACGATTGAAAACGCATCACTGCTCGCCATAAATCCACCAGGTCTATATTCAATTGTTCCAACGGGACCTGAAGCGTCAACGTGTAAACCAAAACACGCTTCTACTTTTGGATTTTCGAGGCAACCTGCTTTTACCATTTCGCCTGCGCCACCCGCTTCACCTTTTGGTGCGCCTTCTTCTGCCGGCTGAAACAAAAATACTATCGTCCCCGCAATATCGTTTTTTACTTGCGATAAAACTTCAGCTACTCCCATTAAAATTGCAGTGTGTCCGTCGTGACCGCAAGCATGCATCACACCAGTTGATGCACCATTATACTGTACTTTTTCGATGGACTTAAATGGAACATCGGTTCGCTCAGTGACGGGCAAAGCATCCATATCAGCACGCAACGCGATAACAGGACCAGGTTTTCCACCGCGTAAAATTCCGATAACACCTGTTTTAGCGACACCAGTTTTAACTTCTAAACCCAATTTTTTTAAATGATCTGCTACCAATGCACCAGTTCTAACTTCGCGATTCGAAAGTTCGGGATGTTGGTGAATATCTCTACGCCATTCAATCACTTTAGTAATTTCTACATCGGCAAGTGCATCAAGTCGCGTTTTCAAATCGGCATTCATCACACTTTGTGCGCTGCAGTTTAATTGCAAAGTGACGATAACTGAAAACAAAAATATTTTTTTCATACAAAATAAGTTTTTAAAAATCTTAAAAGAAATTTTTATAGTCAGATTGAATTGCGACGTAAAGAAAACAAATTATTTTTGATCTTTTATAATTTTAAAAATAAATTAAACAAAAGGCAAATCGCAAATCCCAAAAGATAATTTATTTAAGATTTTAATTTTCGTTTTTTTTCATCGGGCTTCACCCCGATGCTTATACGTGCCTCACTTTCAGTACTTTAGATTTGGCATTTGCTTTATGCTTTTTACTTTTTAAATTAAAACATCGTTCAACATTTTTGCTGCTTGCTCGGCTGTAATGTCGCGTTGCGGGTTGGCAAACATTTCGTAACCAACCATAAATTTCTTCACCGTTGCTGAACGCAACAAAGGCGGATAAAAACTTTTGTGCCAATGCCAAGCGGGATATGCTTTATTATCGGAAGGCGCTTGATGAATACCTGCCGAATAGGGGAAAGAAGTTTCAAATAAATTATCGTAGCGCATGGTTATTTGTTTATACGCCTCAGCAAAAGCCGTTTTTTCTGCGTCAGTCATATCGGTTATGCGCGCCATCGGTCGAATAGGAATTATCATAGTCTCGAAGGGCCACACTGCCCAAAACGGAATGAGCACAACAAAATGTGAGTTAGTATAAATAATGCGCTCTTCTAATTTTAATTCTTCAGCAACATAATCGGAAAGCAATGTGCATTTGTTTTTTTTGAAATAGCTTGTTTGCGCTTTTTGTTTTTTTGCCATTTCATCTGTCAAAGATTCTTGCGCCCAAATTTGTCCGTGCGGATGCGGATTAGAACAACCCATAATAGCGCCTTTGTTTTCAAAAATCTGAATCAAATTAATGAAATCAAATTTGCTCAATGTTTCGTATTCTTTACACCATAAATCTACTACTTTCCTAATTTCTGGCACTGTCATTTCAGGAATTGTTACATCGTGTCTTGGTGAAAAGCAAATTACGCGACAAATCCCCCGCTCAGGTTGAACACGAAAAAGTTGTGAGCTATGAGCTTTGAGCTTTGAGCTTTGAGCCACTACTCGCGAGTCGAAGCTCATAGCTAATTGCTCAACGCTATTTATTGCTGCAAAATCGTTATCAAAAGAAAATACGTTTGGGTAGTCTGGATTTATTTCGCCGTTCGAGCGTTTATTTGTTGGGCAGAGGTAACAAGTCGGATCGTAAGCAGGACGCGCAGCTGAAATATTTTTTTCAACCTGTCCTTGCCAAGGTCTTTTGTTTCTCTGCGGCGATACCAATACCCAAGAATCTGTCAAAGGATTGTATCGGCGATGCGGATTTTCGTTTAGATTCATATTCGTTGTTCGTTATTCGTTGTTCGTTGTTCGTTATTAATTTCTAATTATTTGAGTACCATCAGAAATGGTGACGACATACGTTTTTAATTCGAGATTAAATTTTTCTAAATAGGCTTTACGCATAAATTCAATAAATTCTGGAATGGCTTCGGTTCTGACTAAATTTATTGTACATCCACCAAAACCACCACCCATCATGCGCGCACCATAAACACTTTTCGTTGTTCGTTGTTCGTTGTTCATTGTTCGTTGGTATTCTGAACTATCAACGAACAAAGCGCAAAGCGCAACCAAAAAATCTAATTCTTCACAACTCACACCGAAATCTTCAGAAAGACCTATGTGCGTTTCAAACATTTTTTTACCAAATTCTATCAAATTGTGTTCTGCGAGATCGGAGCAAGCAGATTCAACGCGCGCAATTTCGTTGACGATATAACGGCATCGCTTAAAAACAATGGGTGGTATTTCCGACGAATGTTTTTCTAAAAGCGAAAACGAAACATCGCGCAAGGTTGAAATATGGGGATAATACTTTTTCAAAATAGCAACACCCTCTTCACATTGAGCGCGACGAATATTGTATTCGCCATCTCCCAAAGAATGTTTTACGCCCGAATCGCAGAGTACAATTTTAATATCGGGAAAATTAAATGGAAAATATTCGAACTCCAGCGAACGACAATCGAGGCGCATGACTGAACCTTCTTTTCCCATAATGGATGCGAACATATCCATAATGCCACAGCGCACACCCACAAATTCGTTTTCTGCGCGTTGTGCCAATTTTACCAATTCCATACGCGGATTTCCCAGTTGGAACATTTCATTAATTGCAAAAGCTAGACCTGCCTCTAATGCTGCCGAGGACGACAAACCAGCACCGAGAGGAACATCACCACCAAAAACTAAATTAAAACCATGCGGCAATGTAGAGACGTTGCTTGCAACGTCTCTTTTAAATTCGGAGACGTTGCTTGCAACGTCCTTTGTAAATTCGGAGGCGTTGCATGCAACGTCCTTTGTAAATTCGGAGGCGTTGCATGCAACGTCTCTTGTAAATTCGGAGACGTTGCTTGCAAC
>JAYVVO010000264.1:0-4826 GCA_043786955.1 Saprospiraceae bacterium | reverse complement strand
CAATTTTATATTTCAATCCAAAATTTAACCTTTGGTTGATGCAAAATAATGCTTCAAACGACGGTCCGAAGTCAGAAAGAAAAGGTAAGAACGGACTTAAATTGGTATCGAATAATTGTTCTGTATTGTAATCGAGATTTGCTTTATCGGGTGAATTAAAATAGTGCGACGGATACGCAGGATATTTATGATCGTTATTGATGGTACTCATCCAAAAACCTGCACCGAGTTTAAAATGTTTTTTTACGTCTAAACATTTGTACGCGGAAAAACTTATCAACGTTGAGATCGGATCAATGGAAGCTTTATCAGAAACAGAGAATCCATACGTAATGCGGGTGAAACCTTGGTAATGATATTTTTCGACGACAAAATCTAAAACGGTTTCCCAATTATTTTTTTTAATATTGAAAAGCGAAAGACCAATTGTTTCCCCGAAAGTAGGATCCATCGCAACGTTGGAGGAAGTATTAATTTGGACGTAGTTATATCCAGCGGTAA
The DNA here is from genome assembly GCA_043786955.1 of Saprospiraceae bacterium. GTDB lineage: Bacteria > Bacteroidota > Bacteroidia > Chitinophagales > Saprospiraceae > JAAFJT01. The sequence continues at coordinate 4,325 of JAYVVO010000264.1, read as the reverse complement.
CACCGAGAAAAGTTTTTTGGGCATGCGCTGCAATAAAAACCAAAAACAAAAGACAAATGAGGGCTGTTACTTTTTTTTTACATTTTCTTGCGTTTAAATTTAAACGGATTAAGACTATCATAGAGTTTCAACAAAAAATTAAATATTTATTTTTATTGAAGTTTAACAGAATTTAAGTATGGTACAAGAATTAATTACAATTCTTGTACCATACTTAAACTAAAAAGGTAAACGACTCAATTGTGTGCGTAAAGTAAGAAATGATTTAAAATCCCGTAAGCAGTTATCTTTGCAGCGTAATTAAAAATCTGAAAAATCATGCGTTCGCTTGTCATCCCACTTTTACTCCTCATTTTTTCTGAACAGAATGTTCGAAGCCAAATAAGCCAAAATTCAGGATTAGAAAATAGAAAACATACTTCTGCTGTGCGCTTAACGGAAAGCATAACGATAGATGGTGCACTGAATGAAACGGTTTGGCAAAGCGCGCCTATTGCAACCGATTTCATCCAAACTGAACTCACACCAGGAAAAAACTCAAACTATAAAACCGAAGTGCGCGTACTTTACGACGATAAATTTATTTATTTCGGCGCCACAATGGTTGATCCAAATCCAGATAGTATTTTCAGAGAATTAATTATTAGAGATCAAATTAGTAATGCCAACACCGATTGGTTTGCTGTTTTAATTGATACATATCGCGACGGCAACAACGGCACAGCTTTTATTATTACGCCATCGAGTGTACAAGCCGATGCACGCCAATATGCTGGCGGAAATGAAATGGGCTTCACGGAAGATTATGCTTGGAATGCCGTTTGGGAAGCTAAATCGCTAATTACAAAAAATGGTTGGAGTACTGAAATGAAAATTCCCTACTCTGCTTTGCGGTTTCCGAAAAACGAAGAACAAAAGTGGCGCATTAATTTTGCGCGACAAGTGCGACGCACGCGCGAAAAAAGTTTTTGGAACTATGTCAATCCGCTTATCATAGGTATAGTTCCGCAGTGTGGCGAAATTGACGGATTAAAAAATATTGTTTCTCCCATTCGTTTACAAGCGTTTCCGTTCGGTGCGTTATATTCGGAAAATACGCGCGTAAAAAATTCGGATGGAACGATTAGTAGTGCTTGGCAAAACACAATTACTGGCGGATTAGACATTAAATACGGCATCAATAACGCTTACACTTTGGATTTAACTTTAATTCCCGATTTTGGTCAAGTACAATCAGATCCGCGCATCGTAAATCTCACGCCGTTCGAAGTGCGCTTCGATGAAAACAGACAATTTTTTACGGAGAGTGTTGAGCTTTTCAATCGCGGCACCTATTTTTATTCGCGTCGAATCGGTGCGGTGTCCGATTATTTTGTTGATAATTTGTATAGCAATCTCAAATCCAACGAAACTGTTACGAATTTACCATCGCAGGCGCAACTCTACAATGCTACAAAAATATCTGGTCGCGACGCGTCGGGTCTCGGTATCGGATTTTTGAATGCTGTTGCAGCTCCCACTTATGCCACAATTACTGATGAAAAAGGAACTTCTCACAAACAGCAAGTTACGCCACTTACTAATTTTAATGTCATTTCTTTTGATAAAAATCTGCCGAACAACTCCTATATCACGCTCATTAACACCAATGTTTGGCGCAGTGGCGATGCTTATGATGCTAATTTAACTGCTGTATATGCTGAACTAAAAAATAAAAAAAATACTTATAGCACCGTTCTGTCTTCTTCTTTTTCAACGCAGCAATTCGCAGCCGAAAATAAAAATGGTTATGCCCTCGATGTTCAAGCGGGAAAAATAAGTGGAAATTATCAGTGGTGGACGTTTAATTCACTGCGTTCAAATTTATATAATCCGAACGATTTTGGTTTTGAAAATCAACTCAACTCCGTACAATTCGGGATTTGGAATGCCTATTTCCAAAATACGCCGCGTGGTAATTTTACGCGATGGAACGTCACAGCGGATATTTATGTGAACCGATTATACTTACCGAATGTGCGCGTCACGGAGGGTTTTGAATCTAATGCGTTCTTTCTGACAAAAAATATTTTTGCTTTTGGTGGTAATTTAAAAATTTCACCCAATGGTTCGCACGATTATTACGAGCCTCGCACGTCCGACTATTCAAGATATTTAAACGTTCCTGGCAACACTTTACTTGGCGGATTTATTTCAACGGATTATATAAAACCAATTGCACTCGATGTAAAAGCAAGCATCCGACCCTATTCAGAAAATAATCGGTTGGCGAGTTCACTCGCGATTGGTCCACGTTTTAGATTTAACGATAAAGTTTCCCTCATTCTTTCCAGCGAAGCCGACAAGTTCGACAATTTTATAAATTACGTCGGTGCCGATGTTAATTCAATAGGTTATTCAAAACTTTCTTCGAGCGATATACTGATGGGAAAACGACAACAACTTACAGTTATAAATGCTGCCACGCTGAAATGGTCATTTAATTATGTGATGGGAATTTCGTTTAAGTTACGCCATTACTGGACACGTATTAATTACGATGCATATTATTTACTCGGAAGCGAGGGCAATTTATTGAACACAGAATATACAGGTTCCGATTCTAAAAATGAATCGTTACACAATACCAATTTTAATATTTTCAATATTGATGCCGCTTTCACGTGGCGTTTTGCGCCTGGTAGCGACTTCATAATCAATTGGAAAAATAATATTTTCAACGGCGATAACAACATTGCACTCAATTATTTCGATAACGTTGGCAATCTGTTCAGCAATCCGCAGAATAATAGTTTTTCTTTCAAACTTATTTACTTTTTGGATTATTTGCAGTTTCAGAAGAAAAAGATATAAGCTTTGAGCTATGAGCCACTAAACGAATGGAAGGCTCATTACTCAAAACTCATAGCTCAACGCTATTTCAATCCATATACACCGACTTGATTAGAAAATGTAGGCAAATACACTTTTCCGTTTGCAATAGTGGGTGCAGCAAATTTGGCGTAATTGCCCGATCTATCAGCAGCCGTTTGTGCGTTATTGTTCCACAGTTCTTTAGTGATGTCATTCGCATCGAAAGCGCGCAAAATTCCAGGACTAACGGTGTGTTCTGCATCGCCACTGGCAGCATAAGATGCCCAAAGAATGCCCGTTCCATCCAAAGAACCATTTGAAGAAACACTTAGCACCGCACCATTTTGTCCTGTCGGACCCGTTGTAGTTCTAAAAACTTGCTTTGCCGCATCTATTAAATTGGATGAGCGATTGAAAGGCAGCCCGCGCAGTTTATCGTTTTCTGCCCAGATGTAAATAAATTCAGTGGCTGCACCTTTGAAATATGAAGGCTGACAGTGCATATTGGCATTAGTGGTCGTAAAAATAGTTTGAACAATATTGTTACTCGTTTTTGAAACACCACCCATATTGTCTTTATTGACAATATACAAATTGCCATCCTTGCAACCTGTAAAGAAGAGATTGGTATTTGGAATTAAAAACGCGCCCAATGCTCCGTAATCTAAATCGTCAGCTTCGAGTGCTTGGTAATTGAACGGTGTAAAAAATGAACTCACCGTTAAAGTTGAACCCGAAGGCGTAAGTTTCATGGCGCTTTCACCCCGATTGAGCACATTCGCTGGGTCAGTGCCAACGCCCACAGTTCCATTACCAATTACAAAATATAAATTCCCAGACGCATCAGCAGCTATACCCCCTCCACTTTGCCAAATTCCACCTGCTCCGCCATTCGGGGTATCGTTATAAACAATTTTTTGCACTAAAGTCGAAACGTCATATCCTAAAATCCAACCGTGATACGGACCCCAATCGCAATGCGAAGAAAATGCAACATACACAGTTCCATTCACCAAAGTGAGTGCTGAACGTTGATTTGCTTTTTGCGGATTAAAACCAATTATACCGTTCGAACTGCCATCGCCGTTGCCTTTATAACTTGCAGTGATTTTTACTGGACTACCAGAATTTTCGTTACCCGTAATAATATTTATAGCGTGAAGATATTGATAAAAGTTTTTTCCGTCAGTGCTTCTCGCAACAAAGTACATCGTTTGCGAAACAGAATCAATTACAGGTGTACCAACAATGCCGATACTTCCACTAAAATCCTGATAACCACCGCCACATGCGCCAGTCATGTCTGTATTTTTAGGAGCACGCAAGCCAGTAACGGAATAGTTTTTTTGCCAATACGGCGTGCCATCATCCGCATCGAAAGCGTACACCGAATTACTCACTGTTGCAATGAGTACGATATTGTGTGTGCCATTTGCTATCGAAACATTTCCAACTACTAACGGCTGCGAATA
>JAYVVO010000263.1:0-1598 GCA_043786955.1 Saprospiraceae bacterium | reverse complement strand
ATAATATATGTTGTGACAGAGGCAAAAGATTTTTTTGCATCGCCCAACCGAGGAGTTTATCAAGTGCGTTGTGGCGACCCACATCTTCTCGCAATGCGAGAAGCTCTCCTTCCGTATTGAACAACGCGGCAGCGTGAATACCGCCCGTTTCTTCAAAAACAGATTGAACTGCTCGCAATTTTTCAGGCAAATTAAACAGGATAGTGCTTTTGACGTGTGGAATATTTTTGTTTATCAAAAAACAGGAGGTAGTTTGTACCATATCCATTGATGTTTTGCCGCAAACGCCACAGCTCGAAGAGGTATAAAAATGCCTTTGCAATTTCTCAGAATCAAAATTGACATTCGTGTGTAAATCTACTTTCACGACATTCGTTTGCGCTGTTTCCGACAATTGGCTTGCAGCGTAACGCACCGAAATAACATCTTCAAAACTTCCAATGACTCCCTCAGTAAATAAGAAACCGAGCGCCAATTCAAAATCATGATCCGTCGGCGTGCGCATCGTAACGCTAATACTTTGGCGGATGCGGTTGTGTAATTCACCAAAAGCTATGACGATTTCTAGCGGCTCTTCCGCCGCAAGTGCATCAACTGTCAATGATACCCCATCTTTGTTGACTCGATGAATCGGGCGTTTTACAAAGTTTTTGATTAAATAAATGGGTTTGGAAACCAAGTTTTGAAATTAAATTTTCATAAAATAACTACAGTGCAAATGTAATTATGTTTTTTAATGAAAAACGCAAGGATATTATCAAAAAAAATAATTAACATGAGACAATTGTTGCATTTTTATTGAACTTGTCTTCTTACATTTGCCAATAATTATTGTACAAATTTAAATAAATACAAAATTTGATTTTAGAATTCAACAATTCAACAATTAAAAACTGTTTTTTTCAAAACGTTTAAATCAAAAATGATTTTACACTAAACAATTTTAAACTTATGGCATTACTTTCCTTTTTAGATAGGGAATACTCGGTTGCTAAACCTGATTATAACCGGTGGCTTTTCCCGCCAGCCGCTCTCGCCGTACACATGTGCATTGGGCAGGCTTATGGATTGAGCGTTTTTAGTATTCCGTTTTCAAAACTCCTCGGGGTGGATAAACCTTTGCCTGGTGACTGGCCTTTGACCACTACTGTTTGGATTTTTAACATCGCCTTTTTTGTTCTTGGCGTTTCAGCAGCGGTTTTTGGTAAATGGGTAGAGCGGAATGGTCCTCGCAAAACGATGTTTGTCTCAGCTTGTTCATTTGCTATTGGATTTTTTATATCCGCGTTGGGCGTTCAGTGGCACAGCATTTGGCTTTTGTATTTGGGTTATGGCGTCTTCGGAGGGATTGCTTTGGGTTTAGGTTATATTTCACCAGTTTCGACTTTGATGAAATGGTTTCCAGACAGACCTGGTATGGCAACAGGTATGGCAATCATGGGTTTTGGTGGCGGTGCGCTCATTGGTTCGCCACTTGCATCTAACTTGATGGATTATTTTGGCAACAAAGTACAAAGTCAAGGTGTTGAGATGACTTTGATAACGATGGGTATTTTGTATTTCTGCATGATGATGTTTGGTGTGTTCACTGCTCGCGT
>JAYVVO010000262.1:0-1604 GCA_043786955.1 Saprospiraceae bacterium | reverse complement strand
AAGGCTTAATAATGGCATCTTTTAACCCTGCTTTACTTCCTGCGGATGAGAAATAAAATACATCAGCAAAAAACGAAAATAAACCGAGCGGCATTTTGCCAAATAGTCTGCGCTTTTAAAACCCTTATCTAAAGATTCCAATTCCATTTTTGCATTGTTCCTTTTTTCTTTATCAGGATTCGATTTTTCCGAACATAACTCTTCAAAAACTACTTTCCGAGTGTTCTCTAATAACTTCTCTTTGATTTCATCGCTTACTTTTGGAAAAATGCCATTTTGCGCATCGTCTAAGTCTTGAAATATCCAAGATTCAAAATATACAGATTGACAAGCTATGTCTTTTTCTTTCTCTGTTGAATCCTTGTACTTTTCAACCAATTCCCAAAATTTGTTCTTTGCGTATTCAAACTTCGTAGGCTCTAAAAAATTAACTTTTTCTTTTTCCATTTTTTCTACTTTTTCAATTTCGTAATCAAATGTTTTTAATAAATTGTTTCTGTATTCTACATAAGCCGTTAGAACATTCCCAAATATCGTTGCATTGAATTGACCCCCGTAAACCGTTGTATCAACATTTATTTTCTTTGCGGATGCTAATTCAAAGGCAATTTCAATTTCATTGACCTGCTCGTTTACACAAAGTTTGCCAAAATGATTAATTAAAATATCTATGCACTTATCAATTGTGCCGTCTTGGCTCTCTTTGTAAGAGCCATAAATTTTACCAATTGCCGTAATTTTTACGACCAACGATTCAAAAACAGAATCATTCTCTTTGCGTATCGGCATTGTGCGCGCCAATACTATTTTTTCAATAATCGTTTTGTTAATCGCATAATCTAAAGAGACGGCATTATAACCCGCGCTTAGCGCGTTGTGCTTCTGCGATTCTAATTGCTTGCTCTTTGAGTTCTGTGGTGACAACAATTCCGTTGATGCGTGGTAAATCACTATGTCCGATTGTAGGATTTTGTCTATTTGTTTGACTTCCATTATTTTGATTTTTTTGCTGAATTTTTAAATTTAATTTTGCTTCAATGGTTCTTAGGTTAAAAATATCTTTTGGCGCAGAGGAGTATTGCGCGGTATTGCCGAGTGCATTAAACCGAGAAATATTATCAATGACTGTTTCTATTTCTGCAAATGAATATTCACGAAGCGCATTTACCGCGATGCCTAAGTTTGAAATAACTTCTACTCTGTACTTCGTTTGGAATTTTTCATTGATTATCTGAATCAATTTTTTTGCTTCAATGGTTCTTAGGTTAAAAATATCTTTTTGCGCGGAATTTTTTTCTTTTTTTTCAAAAACTTCTAAAGGTGGAATTTCAACAGTTTGCGAAATTTCGTTAGGTGTTTCAATTTCATTTTTTTCTTCAAAATTAGATTTAATTTTAGATTGAAAATTTGCAAAATTTTCATTTATATCTTTTATTTCTTTATTATTAATAGTATTATTACTTAAACTATTATTAATGATGTTCATTTTTGAACGAGGGGGTGGTTCATTTTTGAACGAGGGGGTGGTTGTTTTTTGAACTACATCTGGTTCATTTATGAACGTGTGGTAGTAGTTCATTTTTGCACATGGGTTATCTTCTATC
>JAYVVO010000261.1:0-1608 GCA_043786955.1 Saprospiraceae bacterium | reverse complement strand
GCTGCTGCGGTACTAATGGATTTTGAGTAGGCACTAAATTAGTAGATTGACCACTTTGCTGCAATATCTTGTTCCTTCTCGTTATCTCAAAACCAAATATATTCATTCGCGTTTATTCTATGACTTGTAAATCCTTCATCAAACCTAAAATTGATTCAAATTGATTAAACGATAATTGCCATGTTGTTGAATGTAAATTGTTAACGTCTTCCAATGAAAAACCAATTGTCTTTGGTTGTATAGAATAGTATGTTACTAATTCGATGCCGTCACCATTTGTAATAATTTGAATAAATGAAATACCACTATCGGTATGTCCGTATTCAAGTGTATTTGCTTCGACACTAAAAGCAATTCGGTGAATTTTCTTTAAATACGCCGTTATATGCTGTTCGGATTGCGATAATTTTTTTTCCATTATGCAAACCGTTTCATGTACGAAATAGCGTAGCGTTCTTCTTGCAATGCTTTTGCGCGTTCATCGCGCTTGCTTTCTAAAAACTCATTTAAAACACCCATTACGGCATTAATGCCATTTGAACTGCTGGCGTTAAGAAAAGTTTTTTCAATTACATCATTAAAAAAGTATTGCAATGTCCATTTATTTAATGCCACATCAAAACTAAAAATCCATCCACCACGCCGTAATTGTGTTGCATCTGAATTTTTAAATGTTTTTTCGTTTGGCAATTTGTCATAATAGGTAGGCTTAATAAAATCGCTTACCTTAATACCGTCAATTTCATATTCTGATGCACCTACTGGCGAACATACATTTACATAAAACAAATGCGTACTGTTGCATTTAAATTCAATGTTGTACGGATTCGCCGTAATGTTTAAAACAACTTGCGATAATTCAAACGTCCAATTATCCGATAAAACAATTTTGCAAATCATTTTCTCTAATGGCACACGTTCGGTTAATACTTCGCTACTTGTTTCTATTGAAATAATGCCGTAATCCGCAGGTACTTGAGCAAAATGCGTAAACCCTTGCACGATTGCATCATTATTCCAAATAGGAAAAAAATGTTCGCTTACTTGACGCTGTACGGCTGCTACACTTCTATTGAAATCGGCTGCACCGAGTAGAGGCGTTGAGCAAACGACTGCTATTAATCTTTTCATTAATTATCGTTTTTACGTTAGAATTATTTAAATGGAAATATAAGCTAAAAAGCCTTAAAATAATTAGCTTTGGTATATTTTAAATATTTGTTTAAAATTTGCAAAATTTATTTGGTTTTTCGGCAAATTCATTTTACTTTTGTGTATGTTTGTACGCTAAATAAAATCCTACCCATGAATGAATTTATTAACCATTTGGCTGAAATTGCTTTTAATGGTGGTTGTGCCGCGTTGTTTTTTTTGTTTCTCGATCTTACTATTTTTAACCTGATTCGCTGGTTAAGAAAACGATTTAAAAAACCAGTAAAGAAAATTGAATTAAAAACACATTTTATTGAATGGCAACACAAATCTGATTGGTGGCATAGTGGAGTATTTTCAGAAAAATACACGCATAAAGAAGCTGAAAAACGGTGTTACGAATTAAATAAACGCAACCCAACATTTGACAATCAACCAATTCTTATAAAAGACGTA
>JAYVVO010000260.1:0-1616 GCA_043786955.1 Saprospiraceae bacterium | reverse complement strand
AAGTATAATTTTGAGCTAAATTAGTCTTTTGTCCGAAGGTGTACAAATGCACTTTTTGAAAACGCTTTTAAAACGCATAAGTTTTGAAAATTTTATATTTTGGTGACTGTAACGACGTTATTTTCAGGCTTCTTTTTTCTGAATGGTTAAAGAAATTTTTTCTGCATCGAATTGCTTTTTAATTTGTTCTAATAAATCGCAGTACATATCAAATCCTTCTGAAGGATTGCGTGCCCAAACGTAGGCGCGTAAAAGCAATCCGCTATCGTTCATTTCAACCAGTTTTACAACTCCCGATTTTTTATCTACGTCGTGGTGAATATTTTCCGGACGTTCATAGAACTTAGGATGATTCATAATAAGGTTACAAATAATTTCTTTAGCACGATCTAAATTAGCATCATGTGCTATGCGGATATCTACAAATTTAACCACAGGCTGTTCAATGACATCACTATTAATTAAAATTTCGTTCGACATCACTGAATTAGGAACAATAATGCGCTTGTTTTCTAAATCACGCAAAACGGTATGTCGGAGCGTAATGTCCTCAACTATGCCGATGTATGTATCTCTTATTTTTAAGCGGTCATTAACGCGAAAAGGTTTGAAAATTACCAAAAAAATGCCACTGACGATATTACTGAATGCTTGTTGCGATGCCAAACCTATTATGGCTGCAAAAATGCCTGCACCTGTTAAAAGTGATCCTGCAAATGCACGCAATGGTGGATACTCGCGAATGGCAAAAATTATTCCGACAGAATAAATAATGGCACTCAAAGCGTTTCCAAGAAATTTTAAATTGGTTATGTCCGTTTCGTGGGTGGCGCGCGAACGCATATAGCGCACTAATGCGCGGCGCGCAATCCATTGGAAAATGAGTGTCAGAACAAAAATAAATGAAATGACAAAAAATTTCTCTAACCGACTAAAAAGTAATTCTGCTATAGCCTGCATTTCAATTTTGGTTTCGATTTATATTTTAGCTTGCAAATTTACACCAATAGTAAAAAATGAAGTGCATTGCGCTAAAATATTATTTATCTTTGCGAAATTATGGCAACTAAATCGGCGCATCAACGGATATATTTCGCTTTAAAAGTACATCAGCATAGGTTAAGCTTAGGTTTTTCTTTTGCCGAATTAGCCGAGCGTACGCAACTTTCGATTTCGTATTTAAATGAAATTGAAAAAGGAAAAAAATTTCCTAAGCCCGATAAAATTGAACAATTAGCGCGTGTTTTCAATACTTCGATTGAATTGCTACTTTCGGAAACACTACCAAAAAATTTAGAACCAATTGAAGAACTTTTAAAATCAAATTTTTTAAACGAGTTACCGCTCGATATTTTTGGATTTGATTTAATGCGCCTCGTTGAACTTATTGCGGATGCACCGACGCGTGTAGGTGCTTTTATTGCGACATTGGTTGATTTGTCGCGCGGATATGCAGGTAATGAAGCACATTTTTATTTTGCGGCGCTACGATCGTATTTAGAAATTAATTACAATTTCTTTGAAGACATTGAAACTGCTGCATTGAAGCTGGCATCGGAATATAAAATAGAGATACAATCGCTTCATAATTCCGCTATTTTAGAAAAAATTCTTAA
>JAYVVO010000259.1:0-4906 GCA_043786955.1 Saprospiraceae bacterium | reverse complement strand
ACGAATTCGAGGGTAACACGTGCTAATTTAGCAATTTTAATTGAATCAAAATTAGTGTCTAACAATAGATCTCTTACAAAAAGATATTTTTCTTCTTGCTCCTTCTTAAACGCTCCGCGTTCAATCCCGCGTTCGATACCACGCTCAATGCCGCGTTCAATGCCGCGTTCAATACCTTTTAAATAAAGGTAGTCATTTTCAATATCGTGTGTTACTGGCATATCATCTAAAATTTTAAATGTTATATCCTCAAGTTTTCGTAAACGCGAAAGTATAAGGAGTTGCTTAATATATTTTGATAGCTTTGATTTATTATGCACCAAAGTTAATAACCTTTTATAAATTTGTCGCAAAATATTTTCAGCATCACCTTTGGGATAATTTGATAATACTGCTAAAATTAAATATTCTGGGATTTTTGAGCTGAGTAATGTTTCTGTATCAAAATCTCGAATTTCTATTTTTGTAAAACCTCTGAAAATTTCATCTTCTCGAAAATTAGTTCGCATATTTGACTTCTCCTCGCCTAAATAAATTACTACATGTTGGATTGGTAATTTATATTTGCGGTAAATCATCGCATGATATTCTGCCAAACGGATTATCATGTTTGGATTATCCCCAGATTCAATTTCGATGTGCAAAATTAACTTTAAGCCAGCTTCTGTAACAATTTCATATAGAAAGTCAACCTCGCGCTCTTCTGTTGACTGAAGTTTATCTTTTAAGAGTTTTCGAGATTTTATTTCTAATCCCAATTGTTTTTCAGCTAACGGTACTAAAAGGGGTTCAATATTTTCTTTAAAAACTTTATCGTAAGCATTCCCTTCGAGTTTAATATTATTTTTAGTTTCCTTGCTTTTAGTTTTAACGATCGCTCGTTTTGCCCTCTCTAATAGTGTTCAGTAGTATGTTTAATAAATTTTTGACGGTTTAGAATTAGGGAAAAATTCCTAACTGCATGTAGTCGCTTCCGACTTTATTAATTGCAACCACGAACGCTGCCGTACGCATATCTTCAATTTCTGGTTGTTTTTTCCATTGCTCTCTGATATTATGGTACGCCGTAATCATGGTTTCTTCTAAACCTGAGCGCACTAAATCAATTTCATCTGGACCTTTAGTAATAATAGTTCTATCGCGCTCAGAAACTTTTTTTTGTGTGTAAGCTTCTATAGCATCAACGATGTTTTCATACGTGTTATGTTCAAACCGTTTGTTTATTCTTCCGAAACGAACGTGCGAAATATTTTTCAACCACTCGAAATAAGAAACAGTTACGCCACCCGCGTTGATGTACATATCTGGAATAATGAGAACGCCGCGTTTAATTAAAATCTCATTGGCTTCAGCAGTAACAGGTCCGTTAGCCGCTTCTGCAATAATTTTAGCTTTAATTTTATACGCATTGTTCGCATTAATTTGATTTTCTAACGCCGCTGGAATGAGTATATCGCACTCAAGTTCTAAAGCAGAAGTATTATTTTCTAAAACTTTTGCGTCGGGAAAAGTTAATATGGTACCATGCGTTTTGCGCCATTCTAAAAGTTTTTCAACATCAAAACCTTTCTCATTATAAATCGAACCTTCATATTCAGCAACACCAATAATAATGGCGTCACCTTCTTTTTGAGAAATTAAGGCTGAAAAAGAACCAACATTACCAAGACCTTGAACGACAATTTTTTTACCGCGAATTCCTGTCGTTAAACCTAATTTATCCATGTCTTCTTTAACGCTCACCGTTTCGCGAATACCGTAATATACGCCACGACCCGTTGCCTCTACCCTCCCTTGAATACCATTCATCGTTACGGGTTTACCTGTTACACAAGCAATTGCATCAAGTTCACCATGATTCATACTCATGTAAGTGTCGAGCATCCAAGCCATTTCGCGTCCTGATGTACCGTAATCTGGCGCAGGCACATCTATTCCTGGACCGATCATTTTGCGATGAACTAATTCAGAAGTATAGCGACGCGTGATGCGTTCTAATTGGTCAACTGTATATTTTTTGGGATCAATTTTAATTCCACCTTTCGCACCACCAAACGGCACATCAACGAGCGCGCATTTATATGTCATTAGTGCTGCGAGTGCCATCACTTCTTCCTGATCCACACTCATAGCGTATCGAATACCGCCTTTTGTCGGCATTCTATGATGACTGTGTTGAACGCGGTATGCTTCCATTACTTCAATATCATCGCCAATACGGACGGGAAAACGCATTCTTAAAACAGTATTGCACGCACGTATTTGCGATAGCAATCCTTCAGAAAGTCCTGTAAAAGGTGCTGCTTTACGAAAATTTATAGCAACGCTGTCAAAAAAAGAATTAGGCGAAAGGATTTCAGACATGGTAAAGTAGTTGACAGTTGATAGTTGTTGAATGAAAATTGTTAGTTGTTACGGTTATCTATTCGCTGCCGACTAAATTTTCTAATTTATTTATTCTTCGTTCTAAATAAATTAAGAAAGCGAAAATGCCGATTAATATAACAGTCAAAACCGTAACAACGACGTATATTTTTCCAGTTGACCGAATAAAATCAGAATTTTGTGTCTGTGCTGATACATTTTCAGAAAATAAAAATAATGTAAGAAGCACTAAAAACAATGAATATTTCATAATTAAAAAAGATAAACAGTTCAAAGGTAAATTAAAGTGCGCTATTTGCCAATTTATTTTTAATAATATTTACTCTTACGAGTAGTGTTGCTATCCAGATGCCGAGTAAAATCCAACCAATAGAAGCAGGATAAAAAACCATGCGCAGCGTGTTATCTAAATCTTGAGAACCAAACGCAGGACTCGAACCGTTACCAGGATGTAAACTATCGGGTGCTAATTTAGGAACAATATAAAGGAGTGGAACGAGCGACGCAAAAGCAAAAATAGAATAGACAGCCGAAATACGCGCGCGCTGTTCAGCATCGGTGAAGGAAACGCGCAAAACAAAATAAGCCAAATAAATAGCCAGTGCTACGTAAGTGGTAATAATTTTAATATCCATCGGAAACGGTTCACCCCACGTATAATTTGCCCAAAATGCTCCCGTGAATAAACCGAGAAATCCGAACACAACACCAAGCAGCGTGTACGATTGTGCTTTAATATCCCATATACTATTGCGTGTTTTTAAAAAACGAATACTGTAAACAATCCCACAACCAAAAAGCGTGAACATGACAAACCACATTGGTACATGAAAAAAAGTATTGCGCACCGTTTCGTACAAAATATTTCTGTACGGAAAAGCAAACCGCCACTTGTTAGTATTAATTATTTGAGATGACCAAGCCAATTTACCCTCCGAAACATTGATAGAATCTTGTGAAATTGTTACTGCTGAAGGTCGAATAGAATTACCTTTTTCGCCATTTTTTACAAATAAACTCGCTTGTTCAATTTTAGAATTTGTGGGTAAATACTTAGGCACAACGAAAGTAAAATTCGCTAAATTTTCTGAAACAACTTCTGTTTTTATTGATGCAATCGGATACGCGATAAAAGTATCAATAAATTTACCGCCATTCGCAACTTTAAAAGCACTGTCAATATGCAGCCATGCTTTTAATTCAGAATTATTTTTCCATTGCGTGTTGTAGCCTTCGACTTTAAGTTCAACGGTCGCTCCTGTTTTAAAATTACTCGGCGATACACCGACTACGCCATCTTTTAAAGGCACTAAAAAACCTGCTGTGACGCTCCAAAGTAAAAGCACGATACACAAAAATTTCCACCACATACTTTTCATAATTTTTTAGTTAATAGTTGTTAGTTGACAGTTGATAGTTTATAACGCAATCTACGGCTGTCAACTATCAACCAACAACTATCAACTAAATTTATTCTTTCCATAAAAATGGAATCAAAACAATTGTCAGTGCAATTAAAATAGCATCTATGCCTACAATATTAAATATTTCCCAATACCACGCCGTATCAACCAACATCAATCCATTTTTGCTCAATTTCACGAGCAAAATTAACACAGGAATGACAACGGGAAAACCTAAAACCGACATTAATAAATTTGGATTATCGGCTTTGGCTGCAACAGCACTTACAAAACTCAAAATTATAGCAAAACTCATTGCGCCGATGCAAAGTGTCAGAAAAAAAACGCTTAAAACGCGCATCGGTTGTAAAAGAAGCAAAGCCATTACACCAAACGTAAGTACGTTTATGACGAGTAAATTTAGAAAACAATAAATGAGTTTGCTAAAATGGGACTGTAAAGGGGAAATTATTTGGTAGTAATAAAGTTGACGCGCGTTTTTTTCGTTCGTAAAACTTTTTAAAACAGTATTGAAAGCAGCAAATAGTGAAATCAACCAAAATAAACTCAACCACACCAACGGATCGGGTTTTGTAAAACTGAGTTTTAGAACCAACACCGACGAAAATACAAAAAGCAAAACGCCACCAATTGCAGATTTCTTTCTGAAATCAATCGCAAATTCTTTTTTAATCAGAATATTAATTACTCGCATCCTCGCTGTTATTAACTAAAAAATTAAACGCAACTCAATAAGATTAAGATTCATACACACTTTCTCTTTCCAACTGCTTGGCGTTGACATTTTTTTCACGCACATAACTCAAAAACTTATCGAGCGCAATCCGTTTTTGCGCGTCTAAATTGTAGGAAATATATTTGGTGTAATAATCTTTTAAACTAAAATCAGATTCAGGCGACGGCAGCAGTAAAATAAGTTCGGGAATATGCGCCAAACCAAACTTTAAAGCCGCATTAAATTCTTTGATAAATTCTTCGCTTAGGGGTTTTGTTGAAACCCAAGCCGCAAAAACAAATGGCAATCCACCCGTAAATTTCGACCATTCAAATGCCAAATCGTAAACAAATTTAAACTTTTTTTCTAAACCTATAGATTT
>JAYVVO010000258.1:0-1621 GCA_043786955.1 Saprospiraceae bacterium | reverse complement strand
AAATGCGATACGAATAATGCGCATCTCCCTCGAATTGTAAAACAACATCCACAATGTGCTCTAAAAGTTTTGGTCCTGCAATCGTGCCTTCTTTCGTGATGTGACCGATAATTAAAATTGGAATGTTGGTCTCTTTTGCAAATCGCTGCAATTCACCCGCCGATTCACGAATTTGCGAAACGCTACCTGCGGTGGATTCGATATACGGCGACATGACAGTTTGAATCGAATCAATTATAATTAAATCGGGAACAATGCGTTGCGCGTGCTGAAAAATTTTCGCCGTGTTGGTTTCTGTAAGCACAAAACACGTTGAATTTTTTTTAGAGATTCGCTCTGAGCGGAGTTTAATTTGGTCTTCGCTTTCTTCGCCACTGACGTACAAAACGCGGACGGGCAAATCAAGTGCTAATTGCAAAAGCAAAGTGGATTTACCAATACCGGGTTGTCCGCCCAGCAAAACCAAAGTGCCAGGCACAATGCCGCCGCCAAGTACGCGATTAAACTCGTGATCGGTGCCACTGATGCGCACCGTTTTTTGCGGTTTTATATCGGAAAGCAAAATGGGTTGTGGTTCAGCGTTGGCATCGGTGCGCCAAACTTTTTTTTGTTCTTCGCGCGGTGTTTCTTTATGAACCATTTCTTCCACTAAAGTATCCCACTCGCCACAACTCGAGCAACGCCCTTGCCATTTAGAGGAAGTTACACCACAGCTTTTGCAGACAAATATTTTCTTAGGAGCAGCCATAAATTCAGAAATTAGTAGAGCAATACAGAAAAATTAAACAATCGGTATTAATTTCGCTTAATTAAATTGTGTTTGAGTTTTTTTAAGTTAAAAAATGGGTATCATCAAAAAATTTCAGCATTTTTGCGAAAAAAATTAACCTCCCTTTAAAATAAAACTCAAATTAATTAAAAAAAAAGTATTGTAAATAAATATGGAAGCGAAGTTAAAACAAAATATTTTAAAATAGTTCTTTTCAAAGGAATTTTTAAAACAATTTTTAGTGCTTTTTTATTATTTACTGGGTATTTTTAATATAAATAGAGCAATGAGTAATTTATTTAAAGAAGTAGGGCTAAAAGAAGTAGGGCGATTTAAATATTTAACAACGAGTGAATTTCCGGAGCGAGAGAATATCATTTTGTTGCATGGTTTAATGGGTGGGTTGAGTAATTTCGATTACGTGATTAATTATTTTTCGGAAGATTACAACGTCCTTCTTCCGTTGTTGCCTATTTACGAATTACCGCTTCACGAAACATCTCTCGATGGTTTGCTCGAATATTTAGAGGCTTTTATAGTTTATAAAAATTTGCACGACTTAAATTTGGTTGGTAATTCTCTCGGCGGACATATCGGTCTAATTTACACGCTCAAACATCAAAGCAATGTAAAAACTTTAACACTCACGGGTAGTTCGGGTTTATTTGAAAATGCAATGGGAAGCACGTTTCCGAAACGTAATAATTTTGAGTACATCCGCCAAAAAACAGCGGAAACTTTTTATGATCCCGCTATGGCTTCCCCAGAATTAGTAGATGATATTTTTTCGGCTGTGAGCGATAGAAACAAAGCGCTGCGTATTATTTTAACGTCTAAATCTGCCATTCGACA
>JAYVVO010000257.1:0-4913 GCA_043786955.1 Saprospiraceae bacterium | reverse complement strand
AAAAAGTTAGTATCAACGTGGTGTGTAGCACAACCAAACGAACAGTTATAGAAGAAAAAAATGGTTTAAAAACGGCACAATTTGAGTTTGTGCAGTTCCGCGTGTATCCGTAAACGCATTGCATGTGTCTAAAAAATTAAAAAAAATTAAAAAAAATTAAAAGTTAAACTTAACCTCTTATTTTTGCATTGAAATAATGTCAATTATGGCATACTCCGATTTCACATTCCCGAAATTGCGAAAACAGTACAAAATTTTGCAAGATACGAGAAACCTTTTTCCTACTCATTCTAACGAGGCAGCGGTTTCAGAAAGGTTAATCGCTGATATTGAAGAAGGTAGAACAATGTCATTAATTAGTGAGAAAGCGAAATCTAAATTTTTGATTGCGCCTGTCATAAAATAGATTTACAAAACACATCCTAACCTAACGGTTTTTTCTGGCATCAGTTTGAACATAGAAAGTGAAAAAGATTTGACAGGTATTCCCGATTTTATGCTCAGCGCAAAACCACGTCGCGTAAGTTTGGAAGCACCTATTTTTTGTTTGGTCGAATCTAAAAATCAAGCCATTGAAGATGGTTTTGCACAATGTGCCGCAGAAATGTACGCTGCCCGATTATTCAATCAACAATCGGGCGAGCCGCACGAAAATATTTATGGATGTGTCACCAATGCTTTTGAATAGGTATTTCTAAAACTCGAAGGAAACACTTTATTCGTTGATTCCGAACGGTATTACCTCAATAATTTACCGCTATTGATGGGCGTTTTAAAAAATATCGTCGAGCAGTATTAGTTTAAAATTGCCACTTCGCACTCAATAACCAATGCCTACCTGCTTGCGCGTAATATCCGGAATAGCTGTAAATATTATTTCCCTCGTATTTTGAATATGGATCGCTCGAAAAAGAAATATTTTTTTCCGAACCGCCGTAACGCGAAGCGTAACCATTATTGGCATACTTGGCATCGAAGAGATTGAGAACGGAAAGCGTCAATGAAATTTTATGGCGATTTAATTTAAGCAGTGCATCGAAATGAAGATCGGCTGTGTAATACGCATTCAGAATGGTATTTTCGTTCGAAGTGTTAGCAAGATATTGTTTACCAACGTATTTATTTCCGAAGCGCACATCAGTTTCCCATTTAGAATTCTTGACAAATTGAAATTTTGCTTCTACACTACCAATAAAGTTTGGCGATAGCGCAATGTTTGTATTGGTGTGCGCCACAGAATCAATATTACCCGTTTCGTAATTGGTTATGTATTCTTTAAAAGAAGCTATTTTATGCTGCATGACTGAAACAGATCCGTTCAAACTAATTTTTTCTGATACGCGCCAATTTTGTTCGAGTTCGATACCCATTCTATAACTGCTTGCAACGTTTTGATGCAAAGCATCGCCGACATCATTTAATTTACCCGTTAAAACCAATTGGTTTTTGTAATACATAAAAAATCCATTCACTGTAGTTTGAACAACCGCATTTTTTGAACGCCAACCGATTTCTACGTCGTGCAGTTGCTCACTCTGCGGAATAGTTTGTTGCGTATTATCGGTAATATCGCTTCTGTTCGGTTCGCGGTTTGTAATCCCATACGATGCGTAAATTGTGTTATTATTATTAAGCGTATAAGTCAAACCTGTTTTAGGATTGAAAAAATTATACGTTAACATGTTTGTTACATCGCGCTGATTTCTATCAATGCCCAAAATAGAATAATTAACGAACCGATATTGTGCATCTAAATAAAAACTAAATCCTGAATTTTTAGGCGACCAAATTATTTTATCGTACACATTCGTTTCAAATTTATTGGCGTTGCTTTCGTAATAATTATTATCGGCATTGAAGGGTTTATTATTCAAAATCGCCGCAACGCGACCAAAACTTTTGCCGATGTAATCGTTTGTACTTCCGCCAAAGATATTTTCTACGGTGTTTGTTTTGTAGTGTAATTCGTAAATTGCACCGTAAAAATGATTTTGCAACCACAATCGGCGCACTAAATCGGAATACAATGTATCGTTTACGTTCGGCACATACGTCGAAATTTGTTGATTCGCTTTATATTCTTCGTAATAACCCGCACCATAAGTGTAATGCGCAGTAATTTTTGAAAACCAATTGTCATTAAAAGTGTGCGACCAACTCAAATGAACGTGCTGTTGAAAATAATTATCAATTTGATTTGAGTATGGTGTTGTGCTTTCTGTTCCTGCTGGATTATATCTGCGCAAAACATTGTCGCTTAAATAACTTTCTGGAATACCATACCATGATTGATACGTTTTTTCGTTGCCACCAAAAACGCGTAACGCAAAAACATTTTTTTTATTTAAATAATGCACAGACGCAAAATAAGAATTCATGTCTGCTCTGCCGCGATCAACATAGCCATCGGAATGAATTGTGCTCGCGCGACCATCGAACATCCAATGATTATTTATTAAACCTGACGACAGCGTAAAATTTTGTTTCAATGTTCCGAAACTACCGACTACATTTTGCAAGGCGAACTGCTTTTCTGTATTCGGTGCTGTAATTAAATTAATAGTTGCACCAAACGCGCCTGCACCATTACTCGAAGTTCCAACTCCGCGTTGCACTTGAATACTCGAACTCGAACTCGCAAAATCGGGAACATCCACCCAATAAACCGATTGAGATTCCGGATCGTTGAGCGGTACGCCATCTAAACAAACATTAATGCGCGAAGCATCGGTACCGCGAATGCGCAAACCAGAATATCCGATGCCTGTTCCTGCATCCGATGTTTCTACAACCGACGGTAGATATTTTAAAATATAAGGAACATCTTGCACAGTGTTGCGCAGCACAATATCACTTTTGTTTAAAGTGCTAAAAGTGAGTGGCATTCGCACAGTCGCCATAGATGCTTGAACTGTTACGCTCTGAAGCATAGTAGATGAATCAACTTTAGTTTGTGCGAAATTTTTAGCCAAAGCTAAGGAAAGGAAAATGAGAAAAATACTTGTGCGTACTTGCATGATATTTGCATTTACAGCACTGCTAAACGAAATAATACAGATACACAGAGTCTCTGAATTATAGAGACAGCAATTTAAATTGCTTCCTTAAACAGCATTACCTGTTCTAAGTTCTATGGGTATAATCTCAGCCGTTAAACAGCACCCCGTTAAAAAATGTAGAGACAAGGTATGCCTTATCTTGATTAAAAAATAAAGAATTAATAACTCTTTTCGCAAAGGTAAGTTTTAGATTAATAAAGAAGAAACTTCTATTTCAAATTTATCAGAATAGTATCTGGTTTAATCATTTTAATTTTGTCTAAAAAAATTGAATCTGACAAAACTAGTTCAAGTAAAGAATCATTTTTCAAGAATGAACTCACTAAATAATCATACTTTTCACTCACCCAAATAACACTGTCATTTTCTGATTTCCTCACTTGAATATTATCATTGACGGTTGCATTGCCATAAATAAAACAAACTTTAAATTTTTTGCCATTTTTTAATGAGTGTTCTATTAAAGGCTTCTGCTTGATTTCAATGATGTTACAACTAATGAAGAAAATAAAAAATGGTAGCATTTTTGTCAAAAGAGCCATATTTCTATAATTTTTGTTTATTTGACATGTTCGGACTTAAATAAACATGTAAAGACAATGGTACTGCATTGTCTCTCAATCAACATAAAAAGACTGTAAAATTGACAAGGTGATGCTATTGACTCCACATAACGCGAATTCGGTTTACAGACAAATTCTATTTCTGCATAAGTGTATTGTGCTATTTTTTATTTTCAAAATTTTTCTACTCATCGCGCATATCCTCCACTTTAACGTTCGGAAATTTTGCGGCATCGAAAGTAAATTGCGAGGAAGCGTAAGTTTTGTTCACGCTCGGCGATTCCATGCGTAAAGCATAACGGCTTGCATCGCGACCAAAAGCCTGAATACTAACGATGTAATTTGTTTTTTGGTCAATAAACATTTTCATTTGCGTGTACTCGCTGCGACGATTATTAGGTTTGAAAACTATTTGCGTTGCTTTTTTACTCCATCCTTCTGGTACATCACCGACAATTGTATAGGTAAATTCTTTTTTCTCGTACATACGTATAAAATCGCGCGGAGAGAGCATTTGCGTAGAATTTTTGCTCGGCTTCATAATGCGCACAACGTTGTCCGATTTTTGATACACCAACGCACCGTCCGAAAAAATGAGTTGATTACCCATTTCTACACGAAATTTTTCACCAGATTGATAAAATTTTCCTTTCTGAACCGATTCTTTTTTTTGCTCGGCTAATTTAATGCCCAGTTCAAAATTCGTTTCCCAACCCGAATATCCGTCGTATATTTTTTTGACTTTATCGAGAATAACTTTTGCTTTTGGGTCAGATGTTTCGGTTTTAGCAGCTTGTGCAGAAATTAAAACGTTTGAACCCAAAGTAAAAAGAATGAAAAATAAGTAGCGCATAAATATTTTTTTCTAAATAACGTTTTTTGAATTCTTTAAGTTTAAGGAAAAGATGCAACGAGCGTTAAACGCGTGTTAATGTTTTGAATGATAGGCTTGAATACTTTTTCGGACGTTGCCGTATTGCGCAATCATTTTTTTTGCGGTGGCTTCATCAACGTTTATTTCATTCATCAACATCTTCACGCCACGATCAAGTAATTTTGAATTTGACATCTGCATATCGAGCATTTTATTGCCTTTAACGCGACCTAATTTAATCATCAACGACGTTGAAATCATGTTTAAAACAAGTTTTGTTGCCGTACCGGCTTTCATGCGCGTTGAACCCGTTACAAATTCGGGTCCGACAATAACTTCCATTTTATGATCGCTGAGTTTAGCTATCTCCGTTTTTGGATTGCAAACAATACAAGCCGTCAACATTCCGTGTTTATT